>NZ_JBHIQC010000017.1:0-28926 GCF_042196385.1 Bartonella sp. AP150HLJHH
CAAGAGGCAATGGAGCAAGCCAAGGGTAAAGCCGAGGTTATTATAGCAAAGCAACGCCATGGTCCGACAGGAATCGTTCCCCTTGCCTTTCAACCCGACTTTACATGCTTTAGTGATTTGGAAAAATAGGAGCAGAAAAACGCGTTAAAGGGAGCTTTAAATACCCTTTGAAAGGCATTTGAAGACCCTTTGAGAACATCTTTAAAACTCTTTGAGAAAAAATAAATTGGTACAAAACCTAGTGGCAAAATATACAAAACCCGCTGGCAAGCTACAGGCAAGCTACAGGCAAGCTACATACAAACTGGCTGGGGAACTTGGATTCGAACCAAGATTGACGGAGTCAGAGTCCGCTGTTCTACCATTAAACTATTCCCCAATAAGCCAATTTTACCATTTCTAGCAGATTCTATAGTGTAGGCAAGTGCAAAAAATCTTTAGATTATCGATAATAAAGAGCGATAGGGATATCATTATAATCCCAGTAGGGGCGTCCTCGATATTTTAGCATATAGCAATAAGCGAGTAAAAACATACAAATAGAACACACCGCGAACGGAGGCATCATAAACTCTTTTTGGAATATTCCCTAATATAGGTGTATCATGTCAGGCAGTTACTACTAAATCATGGAGAATTTATGAGTAATATCCCTACTTATCCTGTTACCCCAAACCTACAGTTGGTATACGTCTCAAACATAGAGTATTCTACGGCTTTTTACAAATTCATCTTCAAGAAAGAACCTGTGTTTACCTCGCCACGCTATGTTGCATTTGCTTCTTCGGGGGATGCTCTCTTTGCTCTCTGGTCTGGGGGCGATACGCCTGAGGCAAATGCACTTCGTTTTTCAGAAATCGGCATTATGTTGCCTACTGGAGAGGACGTAGATAAGCTCTATGCGGAATGGAAAGAGCAAACCACTGTTGAGATAAATGTTTTGAAGGAACCGTATACTGATGTATTTGGACGTACCTTCCTAATCAAAGATCCAGACGGACATATTATTCGTGTTTGTCCACTGGATTAAAAAGCTTGAGATCTGATCTTTAATTGTCTGAATTATAATACCTGAATTATAATAATTGTCTGTTTCCAAAACCTATAAGCTATGCAAGCTAAGAGGCTTACTTACGACGCGTGGCTTATCCGTTCGGTGCTGTTCCACTATATTCAGCCCCACAACCTGCCTGTTTCCACAGGCGGTCTAATTGGCTTGGACATCAGTCGGCGTTATTGCATGGCCAGCGATCAGTACTTGTAAAATCATAGAAGCTATCCCTCATCGCACTTATATTGAGTCTTTTATTGGAATGGGAGGAATATTCTTTACAAGGAAATTGATATCTTTATGAAGTTAAAAAGGTATTGTACATAAAAACTAATAAAATCAATATATTAAGTACAACTATTTTATATGAATCCACTTAAGAAGCCCTACTTTTATGCATGTTTGAATTGATCATTTTTTATATAAGATTGCCATGGATGTATAGACTATAAAAAGCAAATCATGATGCAAATACTATAACGCATAGGTGCATTCAAATGAAATGAAAAGCGGTTATCATTCATAACAGGTCATAAATTTTATGATACGTTTTTATTATAGCACAAATCACATTGTTTTAAATTTCAGTCGTTTGGAATTATCGATAACATAAATTGTATACGTTTAAGAATGGATGTGTTTTGCTCTTTATTTGAGTGTAACCTTAAAAGGAATAATCGTTTGAAACTATCATAAGCTTATAGATTTAGTTCATAAAGATTGCATAAAAGGATTTAAAGACAAGATCATTTTTAAAAACACTTACTAAAAAGTTAGTAAATGATAGGCAGGCATTATATAGATACTATCATCACAATATAGAATGAAAATCACAATGTTATGTCTTATGAAATTGAAAGCCTTTTAATGATATAACGCAAGCAAGTGAGAAAAAACGTTTAAAAGTTACAGTTTAAAAATATGAAACCAAATGAGTGCTCCCCAAATTTTGGAGGCACCTATTGAAAAAAATGAGGCAGCAAAATTCAAAACCATTGTAACATCTAAGGTATGGGATTTTATTCAATTTTGAGTCAAAAGCTATAATGTTTAAAGATGGCTATTCTAAAGATAACGCCTCCAAAATTGGATTGGTTAATTTTGCCAACTCAAATTTGAGCTGGTTAATTTGCAAAGAAGTTACATTTGAGTGCAAAATGAAAAGATACTTATGAAAGCCTTATTGAGAAGACATTCATTTAAGATGCATTTTCTTTTGATTGGATTGATAAAGTTACCAAGCGTTTATAGATTCTATAATGCTAATGAATGATATCAAAATCATAGCGATTATTTACGTTTCTTTTGATAAGTTTTCATATTTCTAAATAGAGCACTTGCAATATGATACGTTTTGTATATATGAATTTATTACTCCATTGTGGATGATTCATTTGAATCTTATAATCAATATCTGAAAGCCGCGTCATATCATTTGGCTCGGCTTTCTTTTTTGAATTCTCTCTTTAGATAGGTTTATAGCTATTAGATAAGGCTTTCCCATAAACAGAGCCAGATATACGTGTATTACTATGGAAAGGATTTATTTGCGAGAGGATTACCAGACAATGTTTGCTTTGCTTGCGCAAGAGAAAAATTCTTCTCTCTCAATGATGTGTCTCAGATCCGAAAAATCTTTAGCCAATTTAAGATAAAAGAGGTTGGCACATCTTATACATGTGGTTCAAAGAATCCGCACCGGCTCAAGAGCTTATCATCTCAAATTGCAATTTTTAGAGGAAGAGAAAATATGCATTAAAGGGATTTTAAATAACCCTTGAAAGTTTTTGAAGATCCTTTGAAAAAAATAAATTGATGCAAAATCTGCTTTCAAATTATACAAAACCCGATGACAAGCTACAATCATTAAATACGGGCTGGGGAACTTGGATTCGAACCAAGATTGACGAAGTCAAAGTCCGCTGTTCTACCATTAAACTATTCCCCAATAAGCCAATTTTACTATCCCTAGTAGATTCTATAGTGCATGCAAGCGCAAAAAATCTTTATGATTATCGATAATAAAGAGCGATAGGGATGTCATTAATTGTTTTGATTTGAATATCGACATCATAAATGTCTTTAAGAATTTCTGGTTGCATAATTTCTTTTGGAGTCCCACAATAGGCCGCTTTCCCATTTTTCAATGCAACAATCATATCTGAGTAAGATGAGGCAAAATTAATATCGTGCATAACAATAAGAATGGTTTTTTTCAATTCATCAGCTGTGCGGCGTAATTGCTTCATCATAGAAACCGCATGTTTCATATCCAGATTATTTAATGGTTCATCTAAAAGAAGATAATCAGTGTCTTGGCAGATAACCATGGCTATAAAAGCGCGTTGACGCTGACCGCCAGAAAGTTCATCTAAAAAACGGTCTTTTAAATCTTGTAAGCCGAGATAGCGTAGCGCACTGTCGATAAATTGTTTATCTTCATGTGTATACCAGCCTTTTGAATAAGGATAGCGTCCGAAACTTACTAAATCGTACACGGTTAAGCGAAAAGACAAAGGATTTTCTTGACGCAGAATTGAGAGTTTTTGAGCCAAAATATCGTGGGGCATTTTATCAATATTAAAGCCGTCGATATGAATTGTACCATTATGGTGTGGCAAAAGACGTCTTATCAGCATTAAAAGAGTTGACTTTCCCGAACCATTGGGCCCAATAAGAGAAATAATCCCCCCTTTTGGAAGATGAAGGCATAAATTATCGATAATCAATCGTGTTCCGTAAGCCTTGGAAAGATGATTGATCTCAATCATTTTAGTTTTCCCTTCATCAGTAACATTAAGAAAACAATTCCCCCACAAAACTCAATGATAAAACTTAAACGCCCTGCCATATGAAAAATTTGTTCTAAAATAAATTGTCCCCCCACCAGACAAATAATAGCCAATAATATTGCAATTGGAACAACAATACTGTGTTTTGCTTGAGGAGAAAGTTCATAGGAAAGGTTGGCAACTAACAGTCCAAAAAAGGTGACGGGGCCTACTAATGCGGTGGAAATGGATACGAGAATGGAAACAAAAATAAGGACAGCTGTCGCACTTTTGTGGTAATTAACGCCAAGATTAAGAGCATTTTCACGTCCCAAAGCCAAAATATCAAGAAGATGACGGGAATGCCATCCAATCAGACTCACAATGAAGACAATGATTGTGGCAAAGCTTATTAATGGTGTATTGAATTTATTAAAATTTGCAAACATAATATCGGTTAAATTCATCATTTGGTCTGGATTTAGTTGCAATTGCATAAACATCCGTAAACTGAAAAAAAATCCGCCTAAAACAACACCGATTAAAAGCGTCAAATGAAGTCCTTTTAGGCTTCCTGAAAAGAGCCAGCGAAAAAGGCTTATTGAAAAAAGGATAAGAATGAGGGCTTCAAGAACAAGCTGTCCTTCTTCATTCAAAAAGGGCAAAGAAAGAGAGCCTACAAAATACATTAGGGCAGTCTTTATTAAAATATAAAGCTGATCAAATCCCATAATTGAAGGAGTAAGAAGACGGTTATTAACGATTGTTTGAAATAAAACCGTGGAAACGCTTATTGCATAGGCAATAAGAAGTAGAGAGGAAAGTTTTGTAAGACGAAATTTCCATGTATAAACATTGATATTCCACGTCATGTAAAGACTAATGACAGTGCATGCTATGATGATAAGTGTTGTTAGTACACATATTGTTTTTCTTCTTCTATCCAAGACGCTTTCTCCAGCGTAAAAGCAGTATCATAAAAATAAAACTACCGATTACACCCATTATGGTGCTGATGGGAATTTCAAGAGAGGGATGAATGATTCGTCCTAAAAGATCACAAATCAAGACCAATCCTGCACCGCTGATGGCCACCCAAGGAGCGGTATAGCGCATATTATCTCCCATGAAACTTGAAACAATATTTGGAATAATCAACCCAACAAAAGGAATACGGCCAATGGTACACACAACAACAGCAGTGATTGAGGCGACAATAAAAAGACCAAAAAACATGACAACACGATAATTCAATCCAAGGTTATTGGTTAAATCTTCTCCCAAACTTGCAACCGTAAAGCGATCAGCAGTACAATAGGCCAGAATACAAAGGGGAAGAGATAGCCATAAGAGTTCATATTTTCCTTCAAGAACCATCGAAAAACTGCCAAATAAGTAAGCTTGAAGAGAAGGAAGTAACATTTCATAATCTGCAATGGCATTGGTTAAAGAGCCAATAATATAGCTTAGCATAATCCCTGTAAGGGGTACAATGAGAGCAGATTTTAGAGGAATGCGTCGCAATAAAAACATAAAAAGTAAAGTGCCTACCATGGCAAAAATTGTCGCAACGACCATTTTTCCTAAAACAGGAATATCGGGCCAAAAAATCATAATAAAAAGAATGCCAAGGGAAGCAGATTCAATGGTTCCAGTGGTTGATGGTTCGACAAAGCGATTGCGTGTTAATAGTTGCATAATCATGCCTGAAAGTGCAAGTGCTGCGCCTACTAAAAGGATTGCAATGGTACGAGGAAGACGTGTTTGCCAAAAAATAAGCCACGCATGGGGATCGGCTGCAAAAAGGTTAGAAGGTGTGACATCAGAATAACCAACAAAAATGCTGAGGATAGACAGGAAAATTAGAAGTGTTATGGTTATCCAGTAATTCTTCACGTTAAATCATTTTCTAACAAAATATACAAAAAGCAAAGACTGCTTAATAAACAACCTCTGCTTTTAAATTTTATTTATATAGCAAGCAAGCTCTTTCGTGCGCTTATTTGCTCTTTGTAAAGGCTTCATTGATCTGCTGTGCGGTTTCAATGAGTGCTGTTAAACCACCATTTGCACGATACCAACTCCAAGAGTCCAAATAAATAATTTGGTTTTGTTTGCTTGCTGTTGTGCGGTGAACAAGCTCATTGTTGAGCAATTGTGCTGCGGATTGTCCTTCCCGTCCAATGGCTGCATCGCGATCAATCACTAACAACCAATCAGGATTGGTTTCAAGAATGAATTCAGGAGAAATGAGTTGTCCATGTTTTTGCACGGTAAGTTTATCGGTTGCAGGGGCAATTCCAAAAGCGGAGTGAAAAATATCGAAACGTGATTTGGGTCCGAAAGCACTGATTTTTCCACCAGAGGTCATGAGTATGAGCCCGGTGCCTTTTCCTTGGGTATTTTTACGGACTTCAGCAAAAGCTTCATTGATTTTTGCAATTTCCTTTTCTGCTTCTTGTGTTTTACCAAAAATTTTTCCAAGGATAGACACATTTCGTTTTATATCTTCAAGAGAATTTTCGTTTTCTACGGTTAGATCAATTGTTGGGGCTATTTTGGATAAGTCTTTATATTTTGCTTGAGTTCTGGAGGAAATAATAATCAAATCGGGTTGAAGAGTGGCAATTTTTTCATAATCTGGCTCAAAAACGGTTCCAATTCTTTCATATTTTGCATCGTCAAATTGTTGCAGATAGGAAGGTTTTTTTCCTTCAGGAAGGCCGATAACTGCTTGGATACCAAGGCGATTCATATTATCTAGCGAGGCAAGATCAAACACAACAACCTTTTGCGGAGAAGTGGGAACAGAAGTCGTGCCTGAAACATGATCAATTGTTATATTTGTCTGGGTACTCGTATTTGCAATACTCGTATGCGTCCACAAAATCGTTGCAAAACTAATTGCAACCAGTAAAACAGAAGTCATCCATTTCATATATTTTATCATCGTGATTTTATCCTTTTATCTAATATTACAAGGGTTTGTGCAATTAAAAACCTTAACTTAGGCATCTTTATGCACAAAATGACGCACTGATAAATAACACTATGTTGTAAAGTTGACTAACATATGTTACAAATCGTTTACTTACCTCATTTTCACTTAATTCTAGTGTTTTTGCAACATTATTTAGAAAGTTTGACATATGATCAATGTATTTAAAAAGCGTACACGTTTGTACGCACTGACAGCGAGTGCTCTTTTCCTTTTACAAGGTGTTGATGCTTCTATAGCGAATGGTGCTGTTCCTGGTGCTGTTCCTGGTGCTGTTCCTGGTGCTGTTCCTGGTGGTGTTGCTGCCAATGCATGTAATGTAGCGAGTTATAAAAGTTTTTTTGAGCCTTTATCACCTATTGTTTGTAGTGATAGAAAAGAACACTCAATGAAGTATAGTACGGTTATGGTGAAGAAGGAGGGTGCTAATGCTGTAGCAGCGGGAATGGTTGATTTTAATAAAAGAAATGTTGTTGAAGGATCAGCAAAAACTACTAAACAGACGATTATTAAATTGTACTCTTCATCTCTTAGGAATCAACCTAGTTCAGGTGTTAAGGAGGATACAACGCCGCAGTATGGGAGCGCTGTATTTGCATCAGAAGATGGAGTGATTAAATTGGAAAGCTCATGGATTCGTGATTTTGACACTGGGCTTTACGCTTCATATGGTGGAAGGATCGTTATGGAAAAAGGGAAAATCCATAATGCAATTATGGGTGCTGAGGCTGTGAATGAATCACTTATTCTGTTGCGTAATACAGAGATTAATGTGTCGGGCCAACAGGGGGAGGGAGGTAGTGAAGAGGAATCTATTTTAGATGATGCAACTGGTTTGCGTGCTAGCACTGGATCAGTAATAGACATGAAATTGGGGAAGGTTATTGTACCGACAGGTGGAACTGTAGTTGTGGCAGAAAACGGAGGAATCATTCAACTAGATAGTGTTAGTATTACAATCAATGGAAGTAAACCTAACGTTGCAGGACAGCAACCTAACGCTGCAGCACAGCAATTGAGTAGCTTTTTATCTACAGATATAGGTTTTATTTCCTTTAAAAATGGAAACATTAGTCATTCAAATTCTGTTGGTATATGGGCCTTTGACAATGATGCTGAAGATTCTAAAAATGATGCAAGAAATTGTAATACAACAGTGAAGCGTATTGAAATAGATGAACCCAGTGTCGAGTTTCTTTCTTCTTTGGGCTATGCTAACTATCTTATACCCAAAATTTTAGGACAAAAGACAAGGACAGGAACCGATGCAGAAAGAACCGATGAAAGAACCGATGAAGTGGATTTTAGGATTAGGGCTTCTGTAAAATCTTCAACTATTAACTTGAGTGGCGAAAGGTCTATAGGCGTATATCTTGATAATCAATCCGATGATTCAGAACAGAGCCAAATAAAAAGTGCCCAATTACAAAATAAGGAGTCTTTAGTTCTTTTGCAAAAAACTACTCTTAATGTGCCAGATGGTACAGCCATTGTAGGTAATCATATGAGAGGCTCTGTCCTTATAGATAACACATCGAATGTTTCTGGTAATTCATTCTTACAAGCTCTATCTACTTCTGAGGTGTCGGTTTTTGTTAATGATTCTATAGTTAGAGGTGAAGCTTATGTTGAAAAAGGTTCTCAGGGTAAGCTTTTTTTGTTCAATGAATCAAAGTGGCATTTAACGAAAAGTAGATTTGCGAAGCATAATAATGGGAATTGCGAGGATTCATGTATTTCATTTGTAAAACTTGACAATTCTACTATTTCGTTTTTGCCTTTACAAAATGGTGCTAATTTACAAAATTATAGTTATCAAATGCTTCGCATAGGAAATGGAGAGGGCACAGTTTACACCGCTTCTGGGGATTCTCATATTTATTTCGGTGCATTTGTGCCGGCTGATGCATCAGAGGATTCTCAACTATCTGATAGGCTTTTAATTCATGGTGATGTTTCTGGTCAAACTAAGGTGCATGTGCTTCCAATTAGACAAAATGGTGATGATCAACAAGATCAGAGTGCTCAAGGTTATAAACCTCAGAGTATTTCAATTATTCAGGTTTATGGCGAGGCTAGGAAAGATTCTTTTACGCTGAATGATGCGTATGTTACAATAGGCGGTTCACCTTATCAGTATATCCTTCGTGCTTACGGTCCAACGACTCCTTCGAAGATGAAATATTTCGATAATAAATTGGTAAAAAGTAAACAGATTTGGGATTACCGGTTAGAAAGTAAAATAGAAGCTGCAAATGGTACTAAGGCAGAACCTCCTTTGGCATCAGAAATAGTCTTAGCGGAATACACATGGGCTGTTCCTCGTTTATTTAATACAGTTTCTAATTTTGAGTATTTTGATAATTTTGAGGTTAGCGGAGAAGAAAAGGAAGCCGCTGGTACAAGAGATGTTGTTCCTGCAGGCGCCTCTGGTGTTAACTCAAGAGCAGGCGCTTTAGGGAGATCTGATACAGGTGATGTAAGTCATGAAGAGGCTGGAAATGAGCCCTCTACAATATCAGATCCTTTATCTCCTTCTCTACATACCCTGACAACTGAAGAGACTGTTGATGGGAGTGAAAGAAGAGAACCGAATCCTTATACTCTGGGGGGAACTTTCAGTTATGATGAAGAACTGGTAACAAGTGATGGAAGTACAGGTATTTATCTTCTTGCTGTTGATGGAAGTGAAGATCCTAGACAGAATGCAAATGAAGTAGGATATACTATAGTAGGTTACGGTGATTCTGATACAGTTGGTGTGAATTCTGGAATTCATAGAACTGAGACAGGTGATGAAGGTCATACAGACGGTGGATATGAAGGATACTATGATGTAGAGAGTGAAGCATCTGAAGCTGTAATGTCTATTCCTACTCCGTCTCCTGTTGCTTCTACTGTATCTGAGGGGGGCGCATCTACTGATCAGGGGGGAGATAGAACATCTGAAGTTGTAACGTCTGTTCCTTCTTCTACTACACCTTCTGTTCCTTCTACTATATCTGAGGGGGGGGGAACTGCTGTGCAGGGGGGGGCTGGAATATCTGAAGCTGTGACGTCTCTTCCTTCTTCTGCTACGTCTTCTGTTGCTGCTGTATCTGAGGAGGGCACATCTACTGATCAGGGGGTGGGTAGAACATCTGAAGCTGTGACGTCTCTTCCTTCTTCTGCTACGTCTTCTGTTGCTGCTGTATCTGAGGGGGGCGCATCTACTGATCAGGGGAAGGCTAGAACATCTGAAACTATACCGTCTCTTCCTTCTTCTACTACGTCTCCTGTTACTCCTACTGTATCTGAGGAGAGGGCATCTACTAATCCTGCAAGATCTGAGACATCTGGGCATAACGTATATACTGTTTCGTCCAATTCATCTCCTTCATCTAGAGGTAGAAGTTCGTTAAATTTAATACCTTCAGGAGCTAATTCACTTGGGAGATCTGATCCAGATAGGGTTTCAGTGATATCGACAGATGGGATTTCTGTATCATCTGGGCATACTATATCGAATAAGCTTCCATCTATAAAATCAGCAGCTTCCATAAAGCCTTCTTCTGAGAAATCTTCTACACCTCCTAATGGATCTGTTGGACGTATTGTTCCGCCTAATAGTATTGGTAAGGAAGCGATTTCTTCTACATGTGATGATATGAATAATGGAGAGAAGGGATCACGGACTACTTATTTGTGTAGTGATGGTAAATCACATACAGTGACAAGTCTTACACTGAAAGCAAAGAATAAAACTCAACATTCTATGCATGCACGGAATGAAAATACAGTTATTAAGTTAGAGAATGCTACAATTATGGGGGAGGATGATAACAAAAGCAATGTTGATCTTACTAAATTACAGGCTGTGAGTGCTGTTCTTGCAGAAGACAATGCAAAAGTTGTTTTGGAAAAAAACTCAACAATTACATCTTCTGTAATTGGGCTTGAAGCTCAAAATGGTGGAAAGGTTATGATGACTGGTGGATCAGTTAATGCGCATTATGTGGGCGCTTTGGCGGGTTCTGGATCATCTGTTAATTTAAAGGATATGAGAATTAACGTGACGGGGGACTTGGCTGTGGCTGGTTTGGTAAGTCAGGCTGGTAAGGTGTTTATGGACTCTGGGGCTATTACTTTGGAAAAGGGTGTGGCTGTGAGGTCAGAAGCTGGGGGAAGCGTTGAGTTAGACAAAGTTAATATTACTGCGAAAAAAGGACAGGGTAAGTTAGATTCTGTAGATAACTTTGAGCGTGCAGCTTTTCTGTTGAGTGATAATGCTTCTGTTGATTTTAAGAACGGAAATGTTGTTACTGATGCTCATGCTTTGTGGATTATAAAGTCTGATGATAATGTGGTTGAGACCGGCTCTTCTAGGAGAAGGAGATCTTCTGACGTTCGTCCTACTATGAATTACGTAAATATCGAGTTTTCTACTGTTAAAGTGGAAGGCGACGGAGTCTACGGCATATATTTTGATGGGGGAACACAGAAGGAAGCGAGTCAACAAAATCGAAGTCAGAATCTAGAAACTGCGCAAACAGGCGTTGCTAAGCGGAGCGCTGTATCCAAACAGGAGAATACACCTATAGGCATAACAGGGACAGTTTCGTTGAAAAAAACTGATTTTGAAGTTGCAAATGGTATAGCTATCTATGGTAATAATTCTGGTGGTCGTGTTTCATTAGAAAATAAAACAACTCTTGCTGGTGACTTGTTATTAAAAGCTGAGAATGATTCGAACATATTGGTTTCAGTTGATAATTCTATTGTTACAGGCGGTGTTCGCGTTGATAAAAATTCTTATGCAAAATTAGACTTGGCTAATAATTCACAGTGGATTCTAAAAAGAAGTGCACAGAGGAATTTGGGGACTCTAGATTCAGGATGTGTGGATTCATGCATTTCTTCTGTAAGTCTTGTAAATAGTGCTATTGATTTTGCACCTTCGGAATCTGAAGGAAAATATCAGACTCTCCATATTGGAAATGGGAAAGGAACTGTTTATGCGGCACAGGGTAATGCTGTAATTCATCTCAATGCACGTTTAAATCCTCGTGATCCGAGTGATCAGCAAGTCACTGATCGGCTTGTCATTCATGGTGATGTTTCTGGAAAAACAAAAATACATGTACGAGGTGATGCGGGCAATGTAGGAGATGGTAAAGCGAATGCCAAGATTGCTCATACTGTTTCAATTATTCAGGTTTATGGTCAAGCGAAGAAAGACTCTTTCCAACTCGATGGCAATTATGTTGCACTGAGAAACTCACCTTACAAATACACCCTTCGTGCTTATGCTCCAGAAGCGACTTCGAAACAGGAGCATGTTCAGCAGAAATTTGTTAAGGATGGTGGAGAATTTTGGAATTTCCGTTTAGAAAATCAGTATGTTAAGTCTGTTGGATCTGCTGCCCTTCCTGAACAATTTGTAAGGTCTGTTGTTCCACAGGTTCCAACTTATCTCAGCTTGCCTAATAGTGTATTCCACGCTGGTTTGATGGATATTAGCAATCAAAATAAGCAATTGGAGACGTTGCGGATGACTTCTACAGGAATGGTAGAGGTTCGTGAAAATCCCGCTTTATACTTGCGCGGCTATGGTGGAAGTTACCGTTATGCTTCAGATCTGTCCGCACTTGAATATGGTTACGGAAGTGATCTTAGTTATAATGGTGTAGAGGCAGGTGTTTTGCTGCAAACTATTGAAAATGCTGATAGTGCTATATCCTTTGGCGTTATGGGAACTTATGGAAAACTTTCTCTGCAGCCTGTGAATGTTGAGCAAAGCCAGAAGAGTGCATTTGATAAATGGACTGTTACGGTATATGGTAGCATGCAGCATAATGTTGGCTTCTATGTCGACGGTCTTTTATCCTATGGTCTGTTCAAAGGTGATGTTCTCACCCTTGCACGGGGTAAAACAGCAACATTAAAAGGTAATCCTTTGAGTGTTTCTTTAGCTGGTGGTCAGACAATTATGACAGGATATAAGGGCTTTGTCTTTGATCCGCAGGTTCAGGTTGTGTATCAACATCTCCAGTTTAATAAGGCCCGTGATATCGACAATTTTAATATTGAAATGGGTAACCTTAATCAGTGGGTAGCACGTGTTGGTGGACGCTTAACCAAGATTCCTACAGGTTCTGAAGGCGTGAATGCTATTGCTTTCTATGGTAAGCTTTATCTTGCTCATGGTTTTGAAGGAAAACAGTCTGTGCATTTCAATGATGCTTTCAAGTTAGGAGCTTTTGGTTCTTCTCTAGAGGCTGGATTAGGTTTTAATGCCAAATTGTTGCCACAGTTCTCTCTGCATGCTGATATTCTCTATCAACATAAGCTTAATAAGGCTGGTTTTTCGGGAACAAGTTTTTCCGGAGGAATACGTTACCAGTTTTAATATAAGGTACACTATGTACCTTTTTAGAAAAGGCAGCACATTGTGCTGCCTTTTTTCTTTGTAACAACTTGTGTTGTCTTTAAAAGATTTTCGTCTTCTTGATTGAGCAAAAAAAAACATAGTTTTTTTGTGTATGAGAGCACTTTTCTCCGCTAAAGCGAATTTTCTTAAAATTTATGCTGCTACTGATGCGATAGAGTGCTTCGCTTTTATCGGCTTTTTAAGCGTTCAGCAGACCGGTATGCGTTACGTGATCCTTTTTGATACTGTATTGATATTATCTAATATAATATTTGATGTTTTCTAAAGCTCGTTTTTGAGAGTTTGTTTTTTACGGATTTAAATCATTGTTTCATTCATCTCTTTGTGGATTAATTTTTAAAGTTCACAAGGCTAGATTGTGTTTTTAATTAATTGCACGCACTGGTTTCATTTTTTCTTTACACGAAATACAGAATGCATTATACACTTATAAATTGTGTTTTGTTGTTATTCTCTTATAGATGGTTTTTAGCGTAGAGCTTTTGCCAAATTTATTGGGATAATTCATTGCACAGTTCAAATAAGCATGAGGCATGTTCTTTTGTTACACTTTTCGTATTTTTGAGGTGTGCAAGGGGGTGTTTTGTAAGTGCTTTTGTTTTTAATGAGAGGGGAAGGAAAGTTTCGAGGGAACTATGATTAAAGTTTTTAGAAATCATGTATGTTTATGTGCTTGTACAACAGCTATCCTCTCTTTGCTTCAAAATGGAAGAGAAGTGTATGCGGCTGCAGAGGGGAAGGATAGTAAACCTTATGTTATAAAGGTTATCCCAGTTGTCTCTGCTAATTCTTCTCCTTATCTTAGCGGGAATAATAAGCATAAGCTTCCTCTTAGTGGAGAGAGTGGGGATAATTATTACCCTTCTAATATGATTAATGTTGGCAATAACGATGAGGGTATTCGTGGGGGGAGTGACTATCGTAAGCTGAGTGGAGTGGATGGATGGAATGGACATAAGGATAATGTAGATAACTCTGTTAAAGATGCAGACTCTGATGGAAGAGGAGTAAATCCTGGGTTTTATTACTATAGTGGATTATATTATATATGCGATAATTGCGGGGAATCTAAAATTGATAATAAATCTTATACAATTACGAACGAAAATGTTTCCAACTATCCTGATGATCCTACTGCTATAACGGTGAAGCGGATAGGGTCCAGAGTTGATGGAGAAAATGTAACTGTTAGCAGTGAAATTTCTGATAAATCTTTTTTGCGTGGTGTGGCTGTATCCGATGATGGAAAGATTGTTTTGAAAAAAACGACGCTTAAAAATACAAAGTTAGCTCTTTTTGCTCATAATGGAATCATTGAGGTAAAGCAGGGGATTATAGAGGACAGTGATAGGGCTGTTGAAGCTGTGGGGAATTCATTGGTTATTTTAGAGGGTGCAAAAGTTAATACGCGTGATGGGAAGGCAAGTCTTTCCAGTTATAGCGGGGCAGATATTTGGGTGGAAGGTGGGGAGGTTAACTTTACCAACAGTCATGGGATTTCTGCGATGTTGGGAGGGACGGTGATTCTCGATGGTGTCACTCTTACTGGAAAGGGCCACAAAGACAAAAATGATGCAGCTTTTTTAATGGATGAAGGGGGGCGTGTTGAGTTTACAGGGGGGACTATTAAGGTTGAGGGTGCACATGGTATATTATTAGAAAATCCCGTCAAGCCTTTTAGTGTTGTACCAGAACGCTCTGACTCAAAAGATGAAACTGAAGATTTATCGAATAACTTTTATGTGACCGAGGCTAACTTTAAGTCTTCTTCTATTACAGTAAAGGGTGAGGGATCTTATGGTATCTATTTTCAGGGAGAGAAGCCATGGAGCGAAGGTGGAGGTAAAAAAGAAGAGATTTCATTAGAGGAAGAAAAAGCTCCACCACGATTGGAAGTTGTTAATTTGGATACAACAGAGTTTTCTGTTGAAGACGATACCGCTCTTTATGGCAGCAATGTTATTTCTGGTGCGGTGAGTTTGATGAAAAGCACTCTTCGTTCAGGGAATTTTTTATTAAAAGCTGAGAAAGGGGCATCTGTGATCGTTTTGGCTGATGCTTCTACGCTTGAAGGTCGCACACACGTTGATAAAGACTCTAATGCCGAACTTTATTTAGGAGGTCGTTCTACATGGATTTTACAACAACCGCTGCAAAAAGATCAACATGGGGCTGCACATGATTCTTCTATTTCACTCGTTAGTCTTATGGGTGATAGCTCTATTAATTTTAAAAGACATGAATCTTCTTCTGTTGATAATTATCAAACTCTTCGTATTGGAAAGGGAAAGGGTGAGGTTTATAGAGCACGGGAAGGTGCCTCTATTTCCCTTAATACATATCTGAATAGTGGTGGTGCTCTTAATCATCAAAAGACTGATCGTGTTTTAATTCATGGTGATGTTTCGGGAAAAACAAAGCTCCAAGTGCATGGAGTTGCAGGAAGTCCAGGAGGATATACGGGAAAGGGGGGGAATGCTGAAGGTATTTCAATCATTCAGGTTTCTGGAGAAGCAAAGCAAGATTCTTTTCAGTTGGAAGGTGGTTATGTAGCCTTAAACGAATTACCTTATCAGTATAAGCTTTATAGTTATGGTCCAGAATCTGAGTTTGGAAAAGCAAGTATGGATCAGAGATTAGTTGAAGGTAACGGGGAATTTTGGGATTTTCGCCTTGAAAGTAGGTCTATAGATTCTGATGTTCAACCTAAACCAGATCCTGCTCCTAAGCCAATTCCGGGACCAGAACCTTCTCCAGAACCAGCTCCGGAGCCTCATCCTCGTCCTAAGCCGGGCGTTAAGGCTGTTGTTCCGCAGGTTCCGACTTATCTCCTTTTGCCTAATGCCTTACGTCATATTGGTTTGATGAATGTTAACAATCAAAATAAGCGGTTAGAAGCTTTGCGAATTACTTCTGGGGGCTTATTAGAAAGTCGTGAAAATCCTCTCTTTTTTGTGAGCGGTTATGGCGGCAATCACCGTTATACTTCAAATCTTTCCACGCTTGAATATGGTTATGGCGGCGAGTTTGATTATAATGCACTAGAGGCAGGTGTTTTGCTGAAAGCAATCGAAAATATGTATGGTTCCACTTCTTTTGGAATTATCGGGGCTTACGAGAGATTTTCTTTGCAACCTTTGAATGTTGAGCAGAGTCAAAAAAGTACATTTGATAAATGGTCAGTTACGGCATATGGTGGTATGCAGCATGATGCAGGTTTTTACGTTGATGGTCTTGTGTCTTACGGCTTGTTTAAAGGTGATGTTCTAACAACTGCACGTGGCAAGACGGCAACATTAAAGGGTTTCCCTTTAAGTGCTTCATTGACTGCTGGTAAAACGTTTATGGTGGGGGAAGACGGTTTTGTTTTTGATCCGCAAGTTCAGGTTGTTTATCAATATCTTCAATTTAATAAGGTGCGTGATGTGGATGGCTTTGATATTGATTTAGGAAAGCTTCATCAGTGGGTAGGGCGTGTTGGAGGGCGTTTAACAAAGAGGCTGGTCGTTACTGATGAGGCTCAGGTTGTTTCTTTCTATGGCAAGCTTCATCTTGCTCATGGTTTTGAAGGAAAACAATTTGTGCATTTTAAAGATGCTTTCCAGCTAGGTGCTTTTGGTTCTTCATTAGAAACAGGATTAGGTTTTAATGCCCAATTGTCTCAAAAATTTGCGCTTTACGGCGATTTGGTTTATCAGCACAAACTAACGAAAGCTGGTTTTTCTGGAACGAGTTTTTCAGGTGGATTGCGTTATCATTTCTAGTGTTGTTCCTGTTTTTGATTAATCTTTCAAAAAGCTACAAGTTGTACTTGTGGCTTTTCTCATTATCTATTCATCTTGTGTTATAGCATTTTTACGAGAGTATGACTTTGCATATCTTTAATATGCTTTTAGGTTGGACTTCTTTCATTTTTTTGAAAAGTCTGAAGAGTTTGTACGTTATTGTTTCAAAATGCGTATTTCAGAGTGATTATTGTACTATTTATAATATTTTGATTTATAAAGATATTTTTTAATTTAGGGCGCTGAAATATTTTCAATGCTCTTATGATGAATCCATAAAAAGCATTCCTTTGTCTATTATATGTAAGATTAGCAAGTGGATAATCGTTTAAGAAAGGAGTCAATATAATTTGGGGGATTATGTTAAGAGGAGAGGATTTACAATATTAGAAATTGACAAAGACAAAGATGCTACTCAGGCGCAATGAGGGCTGTATCCGATAAACTTGATATTATATCTGCTGCCGTTATGAAATGGAGATGGAAATATGAAATATATCTGAGAAAATTGGTGGATTAGAAACATAAATAACGTATTATTTTTTGAAAATGCGTTTTCTTTAAAGAATGTGATAAATAAAAAGATAAAATTATATGTCATTTTCACCTTTTAGATACGGCTCTGAATATTTTAAAATGTTGAAAAGAGATGGAAAAATCGGAACAGATTTTAATTTTTACACTTTCCTCCTCTTTCTAAATTAGTTCGTATTTCCATAAATACTGCCTAAAACAGCTGTATGTGATAGCTTTGCTTCTCAATTTTGGCATATATTCAGTTTTGTCTGCTTACGAGTGCCCATTGTTTCAATATAATATTTATCTCGAATATTAATTATACACGCTTTGGGTATTGATTAAACAACAGTTAAAATAGGCATTCTTAATGTACAAAAATCCCTTAAAGCTGCTTTTAAATAACAACTTTAAAGATGATTTTTCTCTAATTTTCAGTTATATTTTTGCAAATCCCTTATAAAAAAATAGATTTAGACTGTATTTTTAGTAACTTTTAAATTCCATATTTACATAAAACACAAAAAGCATTAATAAGATCTGCGCAGTTAATCCAAAACGTATTAATTTTTTCTCTTTGTTAAGTTTTTTGATACATTACGTATTACTTTTATGGGCAAAATTATGGTGTAATTATGGTCAATCTATTTAAAAATCGTTTTTCCTTATGTACTTTTACAACAGCATTTCTTTTTTGTGCACACAATGTTCATGCTACGGTTCAAGGTGGTGCTGTTGTTAATACTGGGGTACAAGATCGTTCTGGCGTTAATGGTAAGACACAAAATAATCAGGATCAATTTTCATGTAGTATGAATAGTGAATTTTATCGGTGTAATGATGGTAAAAAACACTACTTTTACAATAAAAATTATCAAAAAACTGATGAAAATACGAATGAAACTGTTGCTATACAAGCATCTGGAAGAAAAACGCTTCTCTTAGGGAAAAATATAACTGTTAAGGATGCTTCAAGTGCTGTTATTTCAAAAGAAAGTTTTTGGAAGTATGGGGTCGTGGCGAGTGAATATGGACAAGTGATTATAGAAAGAGGAGAGATTAACTTTACAAAGGGTATCGGAGTTAAAATAAAAAATTGGGGACAGGTCGATTTAAGGAGTAGTTCTATTACCGAACAAGGTAGTCAGGGGATGGGTATAGATGACCATAATGAAAATTCAGCTTTTCATGCGTCTAATGGGTTTATCCATTTTGAGAAAGGTAAAGTTAATCTAGCCAATGCTCATGGTTTTTCAATGCATGGGAATAATATCGATGGGAAGGGTGTCTTTATAACTATCGTGGATTCTACGGTTTTGGTAGAAAGTAATACGTCTTATGGGTTGCGTTTTTGGGAGGGACTAGGAGACAGAAATGAGGAAATGAAAGATCACGAGTATCCCTATTCTTTTTATATTTTTGCGGGTGAGGAAGAGATGTTCGGAAGTCTTCCAAAAACGAACTTACCCGTACGAGGGATTGTTGACTTGACAAGAACCTCTTTTACAGTTCCAAAGAGTGCAGCTATTTATAGCAGAGGATCTGGTGGTGTTGTTAGGCTGTTGGATAATTCCAAACTTTCTGGAGATTTATTACTGAAGGTTGAGGATGGCTCTTTTGTGAAGGTTTCAGTGGATGCTTCTACACTTGTAGGGGGGACACATGTTGATGAAAGTTCTTCTGCTGAATTTCGGTTGAGAGGTGATTCAAAATGGATTTTATCACGACCGAAAAATAAAAATTTGCAAGTTCCTAGTTCTATAGGTGTTTCATCAATTTCATTAATACATCTTATTGATAGTTCTATTATTTTTGAACAACCAGAAACTAACATAGTTGATGGCTATCAAACCCTTCGTGTTGGGAGAGGAACAGGTGAAGTTTATAAAGCACAGGGTAATGCACATCTTTATCTCAACACTTATTTGAATAAGGGGGGGGCTCTTCAGAATCAAAAAACGGATCGTTTTTTAATCCATGGTGATATTGAAGGAAAAACGATAGTACATGTGCATGGTGTTTCAGGAAGTCCAGGAGGTGGTACGGAGCGTTATGGAAATGACAAAGGTATCTCGATTATTCAGGTTTCTGGAATAGCGGAGAAAGATTCTTTCTTGTTGGATGGTGATTATATTGCATTGGACGGTCTACCTTACCAATATAGGCTTCATGCTTATGGCCCAAACTCTGAATTAGGAAGAGCGAGTGCGTCTCAAAGATTAGTCGAAGGTGAAGGAGATTTTTGGGATTTCCGCCTCGAAAATGGATTTATTGATTCTGATACTACATTTAGATTAACTCAGAGTTCTAAACTTAGTTTAGGTGGTGAGCATCATTCTAGGCAAGGCGTTAAGGTTGTTGTTCCTCAGGTTCCAACTTATCTGCTTTTGCCAAATAGTTTATTCCATGCTGGTTTAATGGATATAAGCAATCAAAACAAGCAGTTAGAGACAGTACGGACTAATCCTAGTGGAATGTTGGAAATTCGTGAAAATCCTGCTTCATTTTTGCGTGGCTATGGTGGAAGTTATCGTTATGCCTCAGATTTATCTGCGCTTGAATATGGTTATGGGGGAGATCTAGGGTACTATGCACTAGAGACAGGTGTTTTGCTACAAACTGTTGAAAATGTTGACAGTGTTATATCCTTTGGGGTGATGGGGTCTTATGGAAAGCTTTCTCTACAACCTCGAGATGTTGCACAAAGCCAAAAAAGTACATTTGATAAATGGACTGCTACAGTTTATGGCAGTATGCAGCATGATGTAGGATTCTATGTTGATGGTTTGTTATCTTATGGTCTGTTTAAGGGAGATGTTCTGACAACTGCGCGGGGTAAAACGGCAACATTGAAGGGTAACCCTTTAAGTGTTTCCTTGATGAGTGGTCAAAAAATTGCCACAGGATATGAAGGTGTTGTTTTTGATCCACAGGTTCAGGTTGTTTATCAGCATCTTCAATTTAATGAGGCCCGCGATATTGATAATTTTAATATTGAGATCGATAAACTTGATCAATTGATGGTGCGTATGGGTGGTCGCTTGATAAAGACTCTTACTGCGTCTGAAAAAGATCGTGATGTTTCTTTTTATGGAAAGATTCATTTTGCCCATGATTTTGGAAAAGAAAGGTCTGTGCGCTTTAAAGATTCTTTCCAGTTAGGGGCTTTTGGTTCTTCTCTAGAGGCTGGATTAGGTCTTAATGCTCGCTTGTCTCAAAAATTTGCGCTTCATGGTGATTTGGTTTATCAGCATAAGTTGAGTAAAGGTGGTTTTTCTGGAATCAGTTTTTCTGGTGGATTGCGCTATCGTTTTTAGGATGATCATCTTGAGGTAAGTTGTTTAAAAAACCACAAGCATAGCTTGTGGTTTTTTATTATTTGTTTGCAACTTTTTAAATAAGTTTTTTAAAAAAATGTTTTTTTTGCATGAGCAAGTTTGTTTCTTTTTAGAAACGAGATAAGGCTTTCTGGTTTGCAGTTTTTGCTTCTTATGCTGTTTTTCTTCTTTGAGTTTATTTTTATTAAATTCTCTTGAAATCACTGCTTTGGGGTGGAATTTTTATTTCTATCTATATTTTTACGCGTTTTTATAAATAATACAATTTTAAATTGTGATATTTTGGGATTCTGGCTTTACATAAAACATAGGGTGGATATATAAAACACAAAACGTATTTTAAATTATCACGCGTAACCAAAGTTATTAAACAGAACGCGTGTTTTTTGTTTTTAGAGAAGGGGAAGAAAGTTTGTAGAAAATTATGTTTAAAAATCATCTCTCTTTATATCATTTTACAACGGTTATTTTTTTCTTTGTATACAATACTGATGCAGGTGAGATTTCTTCTGAGAAGAAGCCATATTCATGTAACGAAAGTGCCTCATTTTATCGCTGTAATGATGGTAAAACGCATGAAATTACCAAGAAAACTTATCAACTTACGGGTGAAAGTTCTTATGCTGCCATAGAGGCATCAGGGAAAAATACAGTCATTGAGGGAGAGGCTATAATCATTAACGGTGTTTCGAATGCACATGGACATTCAGAAACAAACGCTTGGACAACAGCTGTAAAGTCCTCAAATGGGGGAGGCGTTGCTCTATTTGATTCCATGTTAAATAACGTGTCGATCGGGGCCGATATTAATGATGAGGGAGCTTTTGAAATGCAGGATGGGGTGATTAAAGCAACCAGAATGGGGATCAGTGTTGGGGGTAAAGGGTCGTTTGTTTCTTTGACCAAGACAGAGATTAAGACATCTTCTGATGCGATAGGTCTTTTGAGTCATAATGGTGCAAAAATTTATATGAAAGGAGGAAAAATTGATTTTGCTGATGGTATTGGTGTTCAAACAGGAGGAGATGGAGAAATTAATTTAGAGGGCGTTTCTATTACTGGGAGGGGGAAACAGGGAACAAATACAGATAATCATCGTGAAGGTTCTGCTTTTAGTATGCTTCAGGGGAAAGGCTCTCTTAATTTCCAGAAGGGAAACGTTAATGTCGACAATGTTCATGGCATTGTAGTGCAGGGGAATAACCATAATGCTGCTCATATAAAATATTCCAATGTTTTTGTGAGAGGGAATGGATTTAATGGTATGCACTTTTTTTGGGAAGCTGTCTTAAATGATAAAAAAACAATTATACCTGGAAAAGGGACTGTCCATGTGACAAAGACAACTTTTATGGCTCCAGAAAGTACGGCTATTTATAGTCGCGAATTCGAAAGTTCTGTTAAACTCTTACAAAATTCAAAAATTTCTGGAGATTCACTCCTGAAAGCTGTTGAGCGTTCTAATGTAAAGATTGAGGCTGATGCTTCTACCCTTGTAGGAGGCGCACATGTTGATGAAAGTTCTACAGCTAAGATAGATTTAAAAAATGGTTCAAAGTGGATTTTATCGCGACCAAAATATGACAAATTGCAAAATTCTGATGCTTCTGGTTCTAGGTTAAAAGATTATTCTTCTATTTCATCGGTTAATCTTACGGATAGTTCTCTTGTTTTTGAAGAATTAAAATCTAAAAAAACAAATGGTTATCAGACACTTCTCATTGGAAAAGGATTTGGGACTGTCTATAAAGCGCACGGTGATGTGAATCTTTATCTTAATGCATATTTGGATAAAGGCGGAGCTCTGCAAGAGCAAAAAACTGACCGGCTTTTAATCAATGGTGATCTTGAAGGGAAAACAACAGTTCATGTGTATAGTGTTCCTGGAAGTCCAGGGGCATTGACGGGAGATGGTGGTAATAATCAGGGGATTTCCATTATTCAGGTTTATGGAAAAGCCATGGAAGATTCTTTTCAGTTAAAGGGGGGGTATGTCACACTTGAAGCCTCCCCCTATCAGTATCATCTTAAGAGTTATGGTCCAGGCTCTGCTTTAGGGGCGGCAGATTCCAATCAAAGAGTGCTTAAAAACTCTGGAACATTTTGGGATTTCCGACTTGAAAGTCAATTTGTTGATTCCACTAAAGTTTTTCCTGTTCTTGATTTGGTTGTCCCCCCTTCTTCTGATGATATTCCTTCTTTTCCTAAAATTCATCCTAATATTACTGGAGGTGAGGATGGTTCTATTGATTCTAACTCTCAGCAAAAGTCTCAGGAGCCAAGTCTTTCTTCTCCTGTAGATTCTCCTGATAGGGATTCCCATCTTACGACCACACCTAATGTATCTGATGTTTTTGTACTTGAGATCCCCAATCCTCTTTCCTCTCTTGCACCTGTTGTTCCCGCTATTGCTGAATCTAATCCAGTTTCTCCACCTGCATCTGGTTCACCTGTTCCGCCGCATGTTTCACCCACTCCTTCTGTTGTTTCCCCAGTTGCATCTGGTTCACTTGTTCCGCCGCATGTTTCACCCACTCCTTCTGTTGTTTCCCCAGTTGCATCTGGTTCACCTGTTCCGCCGCATGTTTCACCCACTCCTTCTGTTGTTTCCCCAGTTGCATCTGGTTCTTCTGTTCCGTCATCTGTTTCATCCATTCCTTCTGTTGTTTCCCCAGTTGCATCTGGTTCACTTGTTCCGCCGCATGTTTCACCCACTCCTTCTGTTGTTTCCCCAGTTGCATCTGGTTCACTTGTTCCGCCATCTGTTTCACCCACTCCTTTTGTTGTTACTCCACCTGCGTCTGGTTCTTCTGTTCCGGCATCTGTTTTTGAGCCTTCTTCTCATTTTGAGCCAAATGTGAGAGTCGTTGTTCCACAGGTTTTGACTTATATTCTTGTGCCAAATACCTTATTTTATGCTGGATTGATGGATATCAGTAATCAAAGCAAGCAGTTGCAAGCGCTGCGAACTGTTCCTGGTCGGTTGTTGAAAAATGATGAAAATCCCGCTTTGTTTTTGCGCGGTTACGGTGGACATCATCATTATACTTCAAATTTGTCTGCATTTAAATATGGTGATTATGGCGGTGAGCTTGATTATAATGCACTAGAGGCAGGTATTTTACTCAAGAAAATCGAAAGTGCATACAGTACGACATCTTTTGGGATTATGGGAAATTATGGCAAGCTTTCTTTGCAGCCTCGAAAGGTTAAACAAAGTCAAGAAAGTATATTTGATAAATGGACAATAACAGCATATGGAAGCATGCAGCATGATACGGGTCTCTATATGGATGGTCTCTTCTCTTATGGTTTGTTTAATGGAAATGTTCTCACACTTGAGCGAGGTAAAACGGCTGCATTGAGAGGGAAGCCCCTAAGTGTTTCTTTAATTGCTGGTAAAACGTTTATGATAGGCAGCCGATATTTTATTTTTGAACCACAGGTTCAGTTTGTTTATCAAAATCTCCAGTTTCATAAGACTCGTGATATTGATAATTTTAATATTGATATGCGAAGTCCAGATCATTGGGGGATGCGTATTGGTGGGTATTTAACGAAGACACTTACATTTACTAAAGATAAAGATGCACATGTTCTCTCATTCTATGGTAAGCTTCATTTCATTCGTAGTTTTGATGATAAACAATTTGTATATTTTAAAGATGCCTTCCAGCTTGGTTCCTTTGGGACTTCTTTAGAAGCTGGATTTGGTGTTTTTTCGCAATTATCTCCCAAAATTATTTTTCATAGCGATCTGATTTATCAGCATAAATTTACGAGTGACGGCTTTTCTGGAACGCATTTTTCTGGTGGATTAAGTTATCATTTTTAATTGTATTTTTCTTTAATACATCCTTTGTGAAAGACATAAGCACAAAACACGGTTTTGTTGTGTCGTTTTTCTGATTTTTGACTTTACATATAATACAAAACAAATTATATGTAACGGTACATAATAAGTAGATGAACTAGGTGTGTCTTTTCAGTTTTTTATGAATAAAATAAAGGAAGTTTAGACTAAATTATGATTAAAGTACTAAAACGCTATGTGTGTGTTCTCTTACGACCTCTATTTATTTCTTCGTGCACAATATAGATGTGAGTGCAGAAGATTATAACCCCTCGTGTAATTCTCTTTTTAAGTCGCATTCGTGTGATACAGTTGATGCTTCTCGTACTTTTGGAAGTCGTAATAAGTTATATATGAGTGGATTGGATAGGAGGACTACAGGTGTTATTTTTACAATACGAACTCATAACATAGTTATTAAGCCGCAAAAAAGTAAAGGGGAAAAAGGCTTTCAGGAACTGATGGAATTTTAGAATTAAAGAGATCTGAGAAGATTACATCAGCAGTGGTTGTGTCAAAAGATAATAAAACTTCTTTTAAAAAGAGTTCTATTACAGGAAATGGCGAAAAGAAAAGTGGTAGAAATGCTACGTTATCTCAATCTGTGTTTGGTGTGAAGCAGGGTGGTTCTTTCCTTTGATGAAGGTAAGATTCAGGTTTCTGATGTTCATGGTATAGAGGCAAGTGTCTTGCTCAATGCGATTGAGGATACACATCACACTTTGAGCTCTGGAATAATGAAGAATAATGGAAAAAAACTCTCTACAACTTCAAGATGTTAAAGAAAGCAAAAAAGTACATTTGATAAATGGTCTATTACAGTATATGGCAGCATGCAGCATGATACAGGCTTTTATATAGATGTCCTTTTTTCCTATGGTTTATTTAAAGGGGATGTTCTCACGCAAGCAAGAGGCAAGACAGCAACATTGAAGGAAACACCTTTGAGTGCTTCATTGATTGCGGGCAAGTCATTTATGACAGGGCATAAAGGGGTTATTTTTGATCCGCAGGTTTAGGTTATTTATCAAAATGTGCGGTTTGATAAGGCGTCTGATATTGATGGTTTTGATATTGAGATGGGAAAACTTGATTTATGGGTGATGCGTGTTGGTGGTCTTTAAGAAAGATGCTTGCTGCTTCTGAAGAGGCTCTTGTTGTTTCTTTCAATTGCAAGCTTCAGCATGCCATTAGTTTTAGAGGAAAACAACGTGTGCGGTTTGGAGATGAATTCCAATAAGGGCTTTTGGCTCTTCTCTAGAAACTGGAATGGGATTGAAGGCTCAGTTGTCTTCAAACTCTTCTTTGCATGGAGATGTAACTTATCAGCATTGCCTTAGAAAAGGTGGTTTTTCAGGGATTATTTTTTCAGGCGGTTTATACTATTGTTTTTAGGTGCCTATGAAATATAGAGTAATTTTTACATAAGTTATAGAGTGTTTTATGAAGTATAAAGTGATTATTTAAGTTTTATACTTGCTATTTTTAGTGTGTTTAACTTAATGTTATGGGGAATGTTTTTTATTTTTAACTAACAGGGGAGAAAGGCAAATTGGGAATAAAGTTATGGTTAATGTATTAAGCGGGTATAGATTTTTATTTATTACAACGGCTATTGTTTCTTTTTTGCCAATCGTGAGTGTTAATGCGAATCCTAATAATTTAGGAACTTCCTGTAATGTATCAGGGAGTTTTTTTACATATAGCGATAGTAAAAAACATACGATAAGTAATAAAAATTATACTCCTTCTGTCTCTTCTCTAGATGATTTTATTGCTGTCTTCTCTATAGAAAAAGAGGGAACTGTTTTAAATTTATTAGAGACAAATATTATCTCGCATAGGCCAAAGCAGTCATTTTTATATAGTGCATCTGTAAAAGATGATGGCAAGCTTGTTCTAACCAATTCAAATATTAAGGATATGTCCGGTTTTCGTGTTCAGAACGGGCAAGTTGTGATGAATAGAGGGAAGATTGAAGGTAGTTTGCAAGCTGTATGTGCAGAAGGAAAAAAAACCGATATTGCTTTAGTGAGCGTAAATATTGATATTGTATCAGATAATTTGAATGCAAAAGGGATTGGATTTGTGAGTAGTTCTGATGCATTCGTTAGGATGTCAGGCAGTACTATTACTTTTCATGAGATTGGTGCGTTTTCAACACAATTTGGGGGAAAATATCTTATTGATACAACCAATATTCAGGGAAAAGGTAAGAAACATACGATTGTAGTTGATAATGAAACTATTGATGAATTTCCAAGAGCTTTTGACATATCACAGGGTGGTGATGTTCATTTGCGTGGTGATTCTATTCAGCTCACTGATATGCATGGCTTCTTGATTACGAATTTTGCAGGTTATGCAGATGCTGAAGGTAAATTGGTTCAAGAATACGCTTCATCAAATGAGTTTAAAAAGACAAGTATTAAGATAGAAAAAAACAATATTTCTGTTCAGGGTGAGGGAGTATACGGTCTGTATTTTTATGGATTAGGTCCAGATGTATGGGGTGATATGTTTAAGGTAGGGAGTGAAAAACTTTCAAAAGTAGAAAAAATTGTTTGGGGTGAAGCATCTTTGCATTTGTCACAGACAACTTTTTCAGTTCCCGATGGTATTGCCATTTATAGTACGGGGGATGATATTTATGGAGCTGAAGCTACCATTGAATTAACAGAAAGGACAAAGATCTCTGGTGATTTATTGTTAAAGGCTCAAAATAATTCTTCTCTATTGGTGAAAGCAAAGGATTCTACTCTTACAGGGGGTATTCGTGTTGAGGATGCATCAACTGTTCACTTAGAATTAACAAATGGCTCTGCATGGTATCTCACCAAAAGGAAACATACAGATTTGCAGGAATCTCTTCCTGTAGATTCATTACTTTCGTCTATAAGCATTTCTGATAGCACAATTTTTTTTGATAAATTTATATCTCAAGATTATCAAACGCTATATATTGGAAAAGTATATATTGAGAAAGGAAGTAATCTAAATGACATAAATCCAATAGAGGGGATACAATATGATAAAGAAGCCTATAATGCAAAGGGAAATGTGCAGATTAAGATGAGTGCGTTTGTGAATAATGACGGCTCGTTTAATCCTCAAAAAACTGATCGTATTTTGATCTACGGGAATGTTTTGGGAAGTACACTGCTCATGATGGAGAAATTTTCCAAAACCTTAGAAGGAGAAGCTGGCAATAAAGGAAGTCAAAGTATTTCACTTGTTCAAGTTGCTGGGACAGCAGAGGAAAGTTCTTTTAAGTTAGCCAATAGTTATACTACGGTGAATGGATTTCCTTATCAATATAAACTTCGTGTCTATGGTCCAAGTTCTTCTTCTGGAAATGCAGATCCAAAGAATAGATTGGTTGTTGGAGAAGGGGATTTTTGGGATTTTCGTCTCGAAAGTGTTTACATTGGTCCTGAATTAGATTCTTCTGAAACTGCTTCTAAGCCAACGTCTACAGTTTTACCTCCTCAATCTGAAGAAGAGACGGTTCCTTCTAAACGACCAACAGAGACTATTTCACCTGAACAACCCCCTTCTGTTGAGCCTCCACTTATACCATCTACACCTTCTTTGCCTGAGGGATCTGAACCGTCTGAAACATTTATCCCTACGGATTCGACGCTGACTCCTTCTGCACCAGTTCCGTCTGAGCCTCCCTCTGTACCAACAGTTCCGGAGGCTCCTTCTGCTGTGCAACCTATGCCTGCACCGTTTGTTCCAGTTGAAGATTCTACTAATGATGTTCTGCCATCTGAGCCCTCTGCTCCGGAGGACACTTCATCTCTGGATACTGTTTCTCCTCCTTCTGCCCCTGTTGAACCAAAGCCTTCTCAGTCCTCTGATGCTTTGGAACCTTCATCTAATCTCTCTATACCGCTTGATGTTCCGCCTGAGCTAGGTATTAGAGCTGTTGTTCCACAGGTTCCAACTTATCTTCTTTTGCCAAATGCCTTATTTCATGCTGGTTTAGTGGATATGACCACGCAAAATAAGACGTTAGAGACAATGCGGAATGCTTTTCATTCCTCCTGGAAGGATGATAAAAAGACAGCCTTTTTTCTGCGTGCTTATGGGGGGAGCCATCATTATGCTTCCAATTTATCTGCTTTTGAATATGGCTATGGTGCTGAGCTCGATTATAATGCATTTCAAGCAGGTGTTTT
>NZ_JBHIQC010000018.1:0-28199 GCF_042196385.1 Bartonella sp. AP150HLJHH
GAGCCAAGCCCCAAAGCACCGGTAATGGCACTGGCAGCGCCCGAGGCTGCTCCACCCGTAACCGCCGTGACAGCCAAGGCCACAAGAGCTGCACCGGCTTCTGTCAGCCCTTGGGCTTTATAATCCCAGTCTTTAAATTCAGCCTTAACTGCTTGCCAATCAACTTTCCTTACAAATCTTAATCAACCCAAAGTAATAAGCAGTGTGTCGTATGGAAAATTAAAAACAAAAACCGAATGAAGAAAATGCACTTGAGACTTGCATATGGCTTCACAGGTTTATTGCTGTAAAAGCTTCAAATGATGATATCTCTAATACTTTTCGCTTGTTCTCTTGTGGTAGCTTCCACATGCAAAAATATATGGACTATAATACCTCTTCTCAAGCTGATCAAACTGAACTCAAAGGTATTTCCTTATTGATTTTGAAAGAGTCCTTAAAACGCATTTTGCAGAGCAACGTAGAAAGCATGTCTAAAAAAATCATTCCAAGAGCAACAGATTTTTCTAAGTATTGTGAAGAGATTGAAAAAGACCTTCTTTCACGCACCAAAACTCTTCATGAACTAATGATAGGAGAGTTTAAAATAGATTTCTAAAAAGTAGCAAAATAGTGAAAAGTGCTGATCATTTTTGGATTGGATATGCATTTAAAGAGTGATTAAAAAGTTTTTTTAATGTACAATATATTTCTAGAAGCTAAAATAGCTCTATAGTATCAAATTTATAAAGTAAATAAATCCATTAATACAAATTAAGGATTTTAGGATACGCGAATTTCAAAATATTTGTTTTTTAAAACATGAGTAGCCAGCATCAGCGCAAAAAATGTTGCGGCAGGTATGATTCCCTTTCGTGTACTTTTGAAATAACAGAGCTTTTCTTTAATCTTTATGAAAGGGTTGCCAGTGCGATGGGCTTTGTTGAAAGGTGGATTTGGGTATCAAAATGCAAGCAAGAGTTTGGGATTATGGAGCTCTGTGTTTAAAGCTATCATCAACTATAGATAAATCATAGACGAGGTTAACTAAAATATTAAAAGCAACTGGATGCAATAGAAGACATTGCTATTAAAAGAAAAGCAAATGCTAAAAAGACTAAAAGGTAGTTTGTGTTTTTATATCAGAAAATAATTTAAGAAATTGAGATCATAATTTTTTCACAGGAAATAAATATGTTTACAGATAAGAAGAGAAAAGCCTTGTTTGGCGTTATAATTTTTATATTTGTATGTTTTTTAGGAATAAGAAAAAATCTTGACTTTATTCAGGGTATTTTGACATTCGCGTCTATTTCTTTGGTGATCGTAACAACTGTTTTTGCAATTTTATGCAATTCTAATATCCCTTCTGAGTTGCAAAACAACCCACAATATAAATGCGGCAATACAACAGGTTGGAAGAGATTAACATGTGAATTACATCAGTATATGCACAGTCTCCTAAAGTTAATAATTTTAGCGCTTGTCGTTTTAATTTTCCCAAGTAGTTATAAAGAAACTGTTTCTTTGCCTGTCATTTCTAAGTACGTGGAACACAAGTTTTCTTTTTCATTGGATACCATACTTTGGTACTTAGATATTGCTCTTGGATATTCAAATATTATAATTTGGTACTTTTTTTTAGTCTGTGTGTTCTTTCTTATGTTGCGTACACGCAGTTTAATAAATATATCTATTTACACGCTACAGTGCTCTATTAAAGAGATACAGTAAAACTTACGATTTCATGCTTTAATTTTTCTTTTATATGACCTTCATTATACATACCATTATCATTTTTACTTGTTTTAATAGCAAATTTATGTTGAAAAGTTTCAGTATTAAAGATTATATCAAAATTATTATGTGTCTTTCCAACAAAACTTATGTTTTTAAATGCTGGATTTAATTTATATTTTTTAAAAAGATTCAAAAAATAATTCTTTAAATTATTTTTTTCTTTAAATTTGATACCCAAGTCAAGTTCCATTTCAGAATAATCATCCGTGGGAAATTCACCCAACAAAATTTTAGCCATCTTTAGCAAGTTGTCTTCTGATTGCATTGCAAAAAAATCTAATTGTTTTGGTTGGGTATATTTCAGTTTTATTTCTTTAATTAAAAGCAATTTTTTTTCGAACTCTTCCTTACCAAAAATATCAGGTGAGATATCAATCGTTTTCGGGGGAAAAGATTTTTTGTAGTGTAGCTGCAAGAATTTGTTTAACTCTTTATTTGAAGAAAAAAGAGTAAACTCTATAGGAATTAAAATTCCAAAATATTGCTTATTCTGTTCAACATATTTTCTAGGACGTGGGTTAGGAATATTCTGAAAGTCATTTTCAGAATCAATCACTTCTGGGTTATAAGGACTATTTTCTCCCGTTAAAACATAAATCCAATAGCAGATCTTCGAGTTCACAGAAAACTTTTCGATTATTAAGGTGGCACATTGATTATCACAGTTAAAATCGTATCTTCCTTCCTCTAAAAATTTATCAGCATCATTGATATTAACTAGTTCTGAGGCTGGATCTATTTTATATTTATAAGAAAGGAAGTTAATGGTATTCATAAAGTTAACATAATTACAATGTCTATGTCTTATCGGGTGGTAGATGTTGCCTAAGTTATCTTAGTGACTATGGGAGTGTAGTGTATCCCAAATATACTGCGTCGTTTAGAATCGTTTGGCTGAAAATTGAGGCTATAAAATTTTAATTGCAAAAGCAATACGAACTTTAGAGAACTCTGCAGTGAGAGCTACTTAGATTTTTAAAATATGGGCTCCCCCTTCCCTGCTTTTAAGTGGAGGAGAAATCAGTGCATTGAACGAAGCATGGCATCACGTAAAATGGCGTTAATCCGCGTTTGATATCCTTTCCCTTGACTTTTAAAGTCACGCTAGTACGTCTGAATCCACACGCACAGTTGTGACAGTTTTCATGGGTTTACAGAATGGATTGAAAACGGCGTCTTTCCAGAACTCATCATTGAGTGACAGAATATCTCTATGATCAATTGCACTATCCGACATTACAGCCAATTTATCAATTTCAACTCTCTGTTCATCTGTCAAAGCCGATAAGTTACCTACCTCGATTTTATAACGAACTTTCTTCTTTATAACGTTTCTTTTCTTTCGAGTTGGCTCTCTGTGCTGAAATAATACGGATTACCTCTATGCCATCTTTATCGTCATGGACAGTATGCACTACGAATAGTAATAAAAAAAACTCCACAAGCACTAAAGCTTGCTAACCATACTCTCCATTTTCAACACGGTCTTGTTTAGCCATGGAGAATAGATCAGAAAAAACATATGCAGCTATTTCAAAACTTTACACGGTGCTTTCTAAGATTACTTTTTGTTTTAGCTTCATTCCATTCAAATCTCATTTTTATACCTTATATTAATACATTTATAAGGGTATTATATACATCAAGAGTTTTAGATGAACACTTAATTATCCATGTTTTTTTACAATTAATATAATTTAATAATTTAAAAATTAGTGATTAATTAACTAAAAATATTAAAAAAATAATAAATTATTCTAAGGCTTTATGCATATAATATGCAAATCGAATAAAACTTACAAGCATGTTGAATAAAATGATATTAATTGGCTATTTGAGAGCTGCTCCTGAAAGAAAAAAGAATTTTGGTGCCGCAACATTCAATTTTCGTATGGCTACCTCTGAGAGCTATGCAGATAAAAATACCAATAAAAAAGTAGACAAAACAGAATGATATTCCGTAGTGCTTTTTAATCTACATACATTTGGAAAAACTTGTTCTTCAGTACAAAACTGCCCCTTTTTCCGAATGAATGAGAGGAACGGTTTTTTTAATGGTCAACGCTACAAAGGATGTAATCAGCACTTTCAAGAAACCACTAACAAAAAAACCTAATGAACTTATTAAAACTGTCAGCAAAGGGACCTGTGTCATATAAGCCACCCATGGTATTCCAAAAGAATAGACTATCCCAATGCCACCCACGGTATTTATCACAAATAATATTATAAAATTTAACCGGTGCCAAAATAATTCTACCATAAAGCCAATAAAAAATGCAGCAAATGGAAAACTAATCAGATAACCACTCGTAACTCCTGAAAAAACACTAATTCCACCACGACCACTAGGCAATAGAGGTAACCCAATCGCAATAAGAACAAGGAAAAGAAGTGATGCTAAAGCTCCCCTTTTCGCTCCAAGTATAGAGCCTGCTAACATCGGAGCCATAGACTGAGCTGTAATAGGGACACCCAGCAAAAAAGGAAGATAAATAGGAGGAAAAAGACTCAAAACAGCATAAATAGCGGCAAATAAAGCAATATAAACTAAATCTTTTGTATTCACTGAATTATTCCTTCACTAGGGAAAAGCTTTCGTTATTGTTGTATAATTAATAAAAAGTATCAGATTTATAAAAGTACACTTTAAATGCCTTAGATATAGAGAAAAATACTATAATAATTTATTTTAATAACATCACTTATATGAATCATATTAGATTCTACAATGTTTAATTACATCATAAATTACTATATTTAAATTCGATAATAGTGATATATGAATATTATATAATAACAATATAACAAAATAATACATTTATTTTAGTTATTATGCTTTGAATGAATGAGAGGAACAGATCTTTTAATCGCGAGTGCAATAAAGGATGCAATCAACACTTTTAAACAATCGCCTATCAAAAAAACTGATGAAGCCATTAAAACCTTCAGTAAAGAAACTTTGGTCATATACGCTGTCCATGGAACACCAAAAGAATAAACTATCCCAATGCCACCAAAAGTATTTATTATAAATAATGTTATAAAATTTAACCGCTGCCAAAACAACTCTACCATTAAACCAATAAAAAATGCGGCAAATGGAAAACCTATTAAATAACCACTTGCAATTCCTGAAAAGACACTGATTCCACCACGACCACTAGGCAACAGAGGTAATCCAATCGCAACAAGAACAAGAAAAAGGAGTGACGCTAAAGCACCCCTTTTTGCCCCAAGAATAGACCCTGCTAGCATCGGTCCCATCGATTGAGCTGTAATAGGTACCCCTAGAAGAAAAGGAAGATAAATAGAAGGAAAAAGGCCCAAAATAGTATAAATAGCGGCGAATAAAGCAATATAAACTAAATCTTTTGTATTCATTTAATTCTTCTTTTTTTACTATAAAAACTCTGATTATTACGAGATGCTGTATCAATAGTATCAGCATCATAAGAACGCGCTTCCAATGCTTCAGCCACTTCTGACGCCATTCTTATAGTCCGTATAATTAAAGGTATCGCAAGAGCGACAATGTTAGTATTAAGTCCTCGTGCTTGCTGTGCTTCATGTACCTCATTAAACTTTTCACTCAAAAGAGGAATAAACCTGATCGCCATAGAGATAACCATACTCACTTTTGATGGATTTATACCAAAACAACGAAAAGGCTGGAGGCCTGCTTCAATTGCATCCACCATATCTGATACTTTTGTTGTGAATGAAATAACTGATGATAAAGAAAAGAGGATAACAAGACGTAATATGACCTCAACCCCCGTAAGCCAACCGCTAAAAATAGTTTGAAATACAAATAGAAGAACTAAAAGCAATCCCATCGATTTAAATTGTTTTATCACAGTTTTGAAAGGGATCTTGGCGATTCTATAGAATAAGATGACAAACAACAAAAATAAACCAAGAAGCGCTATGGAAGAAACCATTATTATAAAAGTTCCACAGGCCGTAAGAAATAATAACTTAACTCTAGGACTTAACCTATGAATAAATGTATCCCTCGGAATATATAAACCGATCATGACATTCTTCTTATATACTCCTTTATAGCAACAAAAGGTACTTCATCAATTGCTATCTCCCCCTTATCAAAAACCAGCACTCTATCAAACTTTTTCAAAAACTCTAAATCATGCGATACAACTATTGCCGTTTGTGGTAATTCTTCTATCACTTGCGTAACGCGATGCTTATTTCGCAAATCAAGTAATGTCGTCGGCTCATCAAAAATAATGTAGTCTGGTTTCATTGCAACTACACTAGAAATAGCAACGAGTTGTTTTTGCCCACCACTTAATAAATGGACAGCGTGATTTCTGAAATCTTGAAGTTCATAGCGCTGTAAAATTTCATCCACACGCTCCTTAATTTCATCTTTATTAAGCTTTAAATTTTTGAGACCAAAGGATAAGTCCTCTTCAACTAATGGTAAAACAATCTGATTATCGGGATTTTGAAAAACAAATCCAACTTTACGCTTTACTGCTTTTGCATCGCGTTTGGTATCAAGCCCATCAACGCTTACAAAACCATGAGATGGTAATTGGAGCCCATTAATAAGGCGAACAAATGTACTTTTTCCAGAACCATTCGCACCTATAATAGCAACTCGTCTTTCGGTAAGCTGTACACTAATATTTCTTAAAACACACAAATCACCAAAAACTTGTGTTACCTCATCAAATTTTATAATCCCCAAGGCTTATTCCAATCAATCCCTTTTATTAGCTCTTCTTTCTCTATCGCTTCAGTTTATAACCTAAAAGTAATAACAAGCACCATAGAGGAATAATAATGACTGCCAAACTCATATCAGGCATCTGTACAGGAATATATGCTTCAAGGAAAGGCACGCTTATTCCTATCATATCAAAAAGTCGAGTCATCAATCCATTTTTCCCAAAACCACTGACAAACATAATGCCAAATAATAAAGCAAGAAAGCAGAGGCAAAGATAGTTAGCGTAAGGATATAAACCAAACGCATAAATAAAATCGCCCTTTCTGTTCTTATGGGCATTGCGAAATTTCAAATGAACAATAACAATAATAGCCCAAGTAATCACTGCTGCTGCAGTTGCAAGAGCCATGATCCGCATGAAACTATTATCAGGAATAAGAGCATTAACAACGACAATCAACGCCGTACATAATGATGAAAAAAGGATAGCAATATAAGGAACACGAGCAGCACTCAGTTTACTAAAAATATGTGGTGCATTTTTTTGTACAGCTAAACTATAAAGCATACGGCCATTAGAATAAATGCCACTATTGTAAACAGAAATAGCAGCCATAATCACCACAAAATTCAAAATATGACCAGCAGCAGGAATTCCTATAGTCTCGAAAATTGTGACAAAAGGACTACCATTTTTTCCAATCATATTCCAAGGGCTGATTATCATAATAATGCTGATAGAACCAATATAAAAAATTATAATCCTCCACATAACTTGACGAATAGCCGCTGGAATTGTTTTTTGTGGATTAGATGCCTCTCCAGCAGCAATACCAATAAGCTCCGTTCCTCCAAAAGAAAACATTACTACAGAAGTTGCTAAAACAACCCCTACTGCTCCATAAGGGAAAAAACCACCATGGTCCCAAAGATAATGAATATTCGCTTGATTTTCCCCTAGTCCAGTGACAATGAGAAAAATTCCAAAAATAATCATACCAATAACAGCAGCCACTTTGATCAAAGCGCAAGCAAATTCAAATTCTCCATAAAAACGAACATTAAACAAATTAACAAATGTAACAAATAAAAGAACAATGAAAGATGTCTTCCAATGATCAATCAAAATCCAATGATCAAGGTAAAACCCTATCACTGTAAGTTCAGCCATGCTCACAAGAATATAAAGAAACCAATAATTCCAACCTGTTATGAAACCAGCTAATCTCCCCCAATATTTATAAGCAAAAAAACTAAATGCTCCTGAAGACGGTTCTTCTACTGACATTTCACCAAGCATTCGCATAATGAAATACATAATAAGCCCGCCGACAAGATAAGATAAAATAACTGAGGGACCAGCTAATTGAATTGCCTCGGTTGACCCATAAAAAAGTCCTGTCCCAATAACGCCACCCAAAGCAATCATTTGAATATGGCGATTTTGAAGGCTACGCTTCAATTCCTCGTGCTTTTTTTCAGACATCATGCCTCACTACTTTTGTTGAACTTAACCTCAACTTTTATTGAAAAATTAGGCACCTCTTTTAAAAAACACAAAACAAACGTAAACTTATTTTCTTATCATAATGCAACTCCTTATTTTTTTGTGCATTATACGTATGTCCGGTTGAAGTTTTAAGAAAAAATATGCTCCACCCTTTATTTAAATTAATGTCCTTCATTTTCGTTACACTAACCATTATAGCATTGGTCATTGATAACGCACACTCTGTAATCACATCACATTGGACAACAACCCCCTTTAATAAAATTTTAACAAGCCTTCTGCAAACAGATATCTATCACCTTAATCAATCTCTATGCAAGGTAATGCCTGATTTTCTGTCCTCAATTTGCATTACTCTCACTTATTTACCCGCATGGTCTATCTTTGGTGCTTTAGCAATAGTATTTTGTATCTTAAATTACGAAAAACAAAAGCCTTTTCACAAAATATCATATACATATAACGAAGAGTACATTTGATCTTGAAAAAAACTTCTAGAGCTCTCTGTACTATAACATAATCGATGTCGCTTAAAACCCCCCACTCTATTAAAACAACTGAAGATCACTTGATCATCAGAAAAAATTAAAACGCTTCATTATAAATATAGACGCTCACTTATGATTTCTATAGATAACGATAACATCACTTTATTTGTATCAATTTAAAAAAATTAGCGAATAAATCTACCTCCCATCTATAAGAAAACTCTGTACAGAAAAAACTTAAAATATTGCAGTTCATATATTTTTCTATAGCTGCTTCTTTAATACTCTACAAAAACTTTTCTTAATTTTCGTACTAGAAACCCCATATAAAAAAACGTCTTCTAATATCAGCTCTCCTTATAAGATTGGAACTTATTAAAATTAATGAAGAAGCTTATAAAAATTATTCTACAAGTCTAACAAAATGCGTGAAATAAAGACTCATCTGTAAATAATTGCAATTGTGATAAAAAATATTTCGCACCTTCTCCCTATTGAGAAAATGGTAAGATAACAGCTTCAGTAACACTCTAGTTCTTTTAAATCTGAAAATCGTCTCGCTAAAATATCAACTTTTTTAGATATCTCATCCAAACTTTTCCATTGATTAGTTACCTCTCGAGAAAGTTCCTCAATGAATTTTTCTTGGTTAGCTAGCTTCATTTCTAATTCTATCAGCCGATCTTCATCCAACATGATTTTTACTCCCTCTTAAATAAAAAACGTGATTAATTCTATTAATTCTCCTCCCTTTTTCTTCCCATAAAAATGAGAAGTAACTTCTCAACTAATTCTACTCATCTATTTGCACATTATAAAAGGTTTATGATGATCTTTATTTTCCCAATCACTCTATGTAACAAATTTCTTTCTTAAGAATCAGAAAATGTTTTTATCTTTACTAAGTTATCTTGACACCATTTTTCATCCTAAAGATCTACATTCCCAGCTTCTTAATTTAAGTGCTATCGTAAATTGAAACGCATCTTATAGCATTAAGGTCAAAGAATACTTTCCTCTGACTTTTACATAATTCTCCTTCAAATTATTATCATATGTATAAATTATTGAAAAAATGCATTCTTGCTTTTATACGCACTTTTAGCTATTACCCTCAAATTAGTTTTGTCTCATTGACTTACAAACCTATGCCGCATTAGCTCAGTTGGTAGAGCACATCATTCGTAATGATGGGGTCGCTGGTTCGAATCCGGCATGCGGCACCATCTTTTTTTAATGTATTGAAATATATATTTTTTTAATTAATTATCTGTTTGAAGACCACCTTCTAGGGTTTATGCAATTTTATCTAATCTGTTGTTATTTGCTCCGTATTTTTCTCTGGAGTAAATGCTAAAACCTCTTTCTTTCTCCACCTCACTGCTCACCCTAGCTTATATGGCTCCGGCCCCCTCTGAAGCATCCAATTGCGAATCGTTGTTGTGGATATACTAAAAAGCTGTGCACACTCACGTATTATTACATATCTATTGCCATCATCAAATATCATCTCATTGCCTTTTTATTTTTTATGTTATGTGAATGGACTGGGATGCTAGGAGGAGAGAGCTTCCTATATTGTCAAGCAGCTTTTTGTCAAAATCTTTTGTGTCTCTTGTGCTATTGCCTCTAAAAAGATTTCAATAGCTTGATTGATTTGTTTAAGAGGCTACTGGAAACGTAGCCAATACAACACCAGACAAAGATGATACCATTGGACCCGAACGCCCCACCAAATGCTTCATATGAAAAAGAAAATATATGAAACCGAACTACTTGTTCAAATTTATTACAGTACAATATTCTTTAAAAAACTATCAAATATCATTGGTCTATATATGAATATGCTCCACTAATATATTGTTTCAGTTGGAAACATACTGTAAGAGAGGAAAAATATCCATTATGTTTTTTATATAACAGTTTATTTAAAATCCTTCACAAATGTATTTTTTAATTAAATTAAGCAATTAGGGGAAAAAACAAAGAATAATTAAATTAACTATAGATTTTTTTATTAAATATGTATAACACGTTATGTATATGATTTATTAATTCTAAGATAAGTTTTAGATATATAATGTTAAATTATAATGTTTTTTTGTTTTTATAAAAAAATTCTGTGGTGCAATTTATGACTTTTGAAATTACTTAAAAATTAACACCTAATTATTTCATTAATTATTATGTCTCTTATTTTTTGTTAAAAATGCTTTTTGTCATTGGAATTATTGAAGTTTTTTCAAGTAAAGTTCTTCTAAATCATTCTGGATCAACTGTAAGAATTTATGAGTGAAATCTATCTGATTATAAATGGATTTATTATAAAGTTATTGTCTTTAGATGGAGATCAATTGCTGCAAAATGAATAGTATTTAGCATAATCTTTATTCAAAAAAATGATATAGATCTTAAAATAATCCACTATGGATGTTTTGAATTTATTATGCCCTTTCGCTGTTCTGTTCTTAAAAATGAGTAGATGTAAGTTTTTAATTCATATCCTGCTTTGTGTAGTTTTTTATAGGTAAAAATAATGCGAAAAATATCAAAAGAAGGGCTTGTATTGATTAAGCAATTGGAAGGCTTGCGTTTATCAGCTTATGAAGATTCTGGTGGTGTATGGACAATTGGTTATGGACATACAAGTGCTGCTGGTGCCCCAAGCGTTCACAAAGATATGCAAATTACGGAAAAAGAAGCTGAAAAAATCCTTTGTCAGGACTTGAGGGAGTATGAAGCTGTTGTTGAAAAAGCCGTTACCGTTCCTTTAAACGATGAACAATTCGCGGCATTAGTATCATTTTGCTATAATGTAGGAATCACAGCATTTCGCAGTTCTACACTTTTAAAAAAGCTTAATAAAGGTGAATATGAAGCGATACCAACCGAATTGCAAAAATGGACAAGAGTGGGAGGAAAACGTATCCAAGGTCTTGTCAATCGCCGAGCAACCGAAGCAGGATTGTGGGCAAAAGGAGCTCATGTTGCCCCCAATTATCATGTAGTAGAACCAGAAGGCGTAACAGGTATTTGCAAAGTAGAAGCTCTTGCACCAATCATAGGTTCTTTTTCAGGGCTTGGAGGTCTTTTTGCAAGAAATGGTCCTGTTCAATGGGTTCTAGCAGGCATTATGGTTTTAGCCGCTTGTACAGCTATGATATACATTGCTAAACGTTTTCAGGAACACCGCCTATGATTTTATGGATAAAAAAATATCTGACAATGACGTCAGCGCTCATAGCAGCTTTTCTTATAGCTTTAGTCAAAGCCTTTTTTCTTGGGAAAAAAGTTGAGAAGCAAAAGCAAACAAAAGAAGATTTCAAGATAGCGACAACACGGCTTGAGGTAGAAAATGAAATTAATAAGAAAAGTGATGCTGATGTGCGCACTAAGCTTTCTAGCTGGTTGCGCGACGAATGAACGAACTTCTTGTATTGGATGGCTGCCAATTTATTTGAATCGACAAGATATCAATGTCATTAGTCCAAATTTGGCGAGAGATATTTTAAAACATAATGAACAAGGTGAACGTTTATGTGGTTGGAGAGATAAACGGAAAATAAAGTGATAAAAATATAATTCCTCTGAAACATCAATCAATGAAAAGATTTGAAAGAGGTGGATACATTCAGATTAAAAGTAAAAGCACTTAAAGGATTAAAACACTCTGGTGGTCGATTAGTTTTAATTAGAGTAACGGAGATGTCTGAGTTGAAGCGAAAGGATTCAACAGATTATGTTTGTGTAAAATGATTGAGTCTATTGATGTATTCTATGGGCATCTTTGTTATCCTATCAAAAGAAGATGAGAAAAGATTTTATGGATTGCACTACTATCGTCGTTCAAAGAACTGATCATACACAAAGGCTCTGTTTTCAACAAAAATAACATCTAGGAGCTGGCATGCTTGAAGAAAAGAAATCTACGGAGCTATATAATGAATAATGGTAAGGCTTTTATGTGATTTGTAAATGACGTTGCTTCAGCTTCCTAATTATAATAATGATGTTGACGATAAGGCAAATACTTTCGCACTGTATCTGCTTTTTCATGCTAAAGTGGCGGGAAAACATTGTGAATGATCTTGGCTGTTAATTTTTCTATAGGTAAATTCCCTATGTGGGAAATGACATGCAACTCCAGTCGAGAAAACCAGCAACCATTTTTGCTTTTATTTTTTAACTTAGCTTTTTTACTTTCAAAAGTCGCCTAGCAATTTCTTGAAAAATATTGCTTTACTATTTTAAGATAATTTTTTTCTGAAATAAAATCCTTCTTTTAAAATATTACGGTAATATCTTGCAAACTCATGTACTGCTTTTAGAGAAAGTTTGTAATAAGACCGTGCCTTTCACGGCTTTTATTGTGATGTGTATAACGGAAAAATTAAGAGTGCGTATTATCTTTTCGAACATTCAACTACAATCTTATTTCATCACAATATTTATCTTGAGAAGATACTTTTACAAAGATACTGATAATCTATAAATCACTCTCCCCTAATTCACCTTCTCGCTCATCCTTCCATGCATTGCCTGTCCACCTTTTAAACCACCTTAAATTTTTGATATAAAATTTTTTCTTTAATTTTTATTTTTTATTGAATCATAAAAATGATATGTCTCAATCTCACCTCTATGCATCTTTATACGCTCTGATTCTTGTTTCTAAAGCCCAGATTGCCTACATATCGTACTGTTTTTATATTTAATGTATATTTTTAGATTTATTCCTAACTTGTTAGAAAAGTTGCTATATTTTGATAGAAATATCTTCTATCAGTTCACTTTTTTCAAAAGATTCTGAAAGGATTCTCAAAAAGTCTGTAAAGTTAAAGACTATTTAATACGTATTGTTTCTTTTTTAGAAATCAAAATTGGTGATGCCCCATTCCTTACCAGCAATTGTGTTATTTGCAGAGCAGTCTGTATAAGATGGTGTATAAAGTTAACTAAAGTTTTTTGAATTTCTAGCATATTGTTTAAAGACAAAAAACTCCCTCTTATTATGCAAGCAGCTTAGACATCGGCTGATAATCCTCCCGCTTATAAAAATCCTTTCTTTAATAACCTTCAAAACCACAATTAAAGTGGTGAAAGATAAAACAAGATTTTTAGGCGATCATAACGCACAATAAAATCAGACCAGTCTAAATGTTCAATGCTAACACCTGCTAAACAGTGGAAAATAAGTTTTAGCACGCATTCAAATTGGAAGGGCTTAAGCCCCCCGCGCGCTACGATGGTTTTCTACTCTCATCGTACGATTTACATTCCCTCTAAAACTTAATCGCTGTAAATATAAAAATCTTGAAGCCCGTTCTAAATCCGTGAGAGTTTCTGGATCTTGCTGTATTAAACGTTGAAATTCCTCACAACTGCTCATCTGAAATGCTAAATTTTTCATAAAAGGACGATAGTGGCGTTGTAACATCCCTAAAAAGTTTACGACATAACCTGAGAGATTATTGCTGATTTCAGGAGATAGAATCAATTTCTGTTCAAAGAAAATATCACTCATACCAACAAAAAGGTTTAGTTTACATGCCATGAGGAATGTCCTCAAATAATTTTGATATTTTTTTGATCAAATTTCTTTTGTTACCAATATCAGCAGCAACTGGTGTGGAATTAACAGAATGATAATTTTTTATCTTAAAATGTATCCATCATTTTTTACATTCTTTCATCTATCTTAGCCTTCTTTTCACAGCTTCAAATGATAAAAAGTAACTGCAATGTTAAGTCGTTTTGCATCGAACAAATTTCTCGCAAACTATCCCTATTGGCTAGATGACAATCCATCCTCTATTTAAAGAGAGAAAAACTTTTCTTTTTTATTCAGCGATAAAGTAAATATTATCCAATTACTTACGAGTAGAAATTCGATCAAATGGAAACTGTAATTCTTTCTACTCTGAGTAATCTTGTACCTATTTATATAGGTTTAGGAAAGCGTGCTGTTATGAATATTCATAAAAATGCTTCAAAAATTGATATCAGCAAAACCTCTGTTTAAAAAAGGAAAAGATGTTCTCTTACTTGCTACTGAAGAAACTGTTCAGATTTGTCTTGATGTTGCTAAAGAGATTCAAAAAACATGAAGTTATCCCAACGCTTACAAGTGTGCCAACAATTCAACTTTGAGATAATAGATCAGTGCTAGAGTTATGCCAATCTCACCAATCTGTTGTTGTCTATGAAGAGCATAGTATCAAAGGAGAAGCTTGGAGATGCAATTGTTAAATCGCTTATGGAACAAAACATTCTATGCCAATTTGTATCATTAGGCCCCCCACCATCCCCATCTGCAATAAAAATGAACTGGATATTTTAACAAGTTATAAAATCAATCGAGAACGCATAAATAGTGTTAGAAATGACATACTATACAAAAAATATTCAACTGCTTCCTAATATGCTTGCCAGTTCAAAAACATCATAAATCATTGAAAATACAAGAAAATAAGAAAGAAAAGCATATTAATTCACGCAGTTTTGCTCTCAGTAAACGAGCTTTTTTAAAGATAGTACGGATATTTTTTCATTGCTTAAAAACGTACTCCATAAAAACAATATCATATCCATATAATATATTATCCAATGAACTTAATATAAATAATATATAGATTATAGAAATATTATTTATTAGATACATTTTTTATTATAATTATAGATTAAAATAAATACATATTGACATTTTTAATAATTTTATTTATGTATAATAATTAATATTATTCTATATTAAAATAAAACTAAATGGATTTTATAAATTTACGTTTTATGCCAATGTGGAAAAGAAGTAATTAATATATTATATTTTAATGTTTTTTATATACAGGAGGGAAAAATGCTCACAGCATTATTTATAGCTATTTTTTCTATATCAACAGTTGTTTTACCTTTAATATCAGCACTTGTTCCTTTTTATCCGTAGAATGAGATTTTAATAAAGTAAATAAAATATGTATGCAATGTTATTATTGTTTTTTTTCGTGTTAATTATTATCAATAATATTTAATATTATTGTAGTTACTGAGTATTTTCTGTGATTTTATAGAGGAGCTTATTGATCTTTTCTATTTAACTTTAACTGTCAACATATTTTTAAAATATATAATTATGCTCCTCTATAAAAAGACTTTCTTTTTCTGAAAGAAGTATAACATATTGCTTTCATTGCTTAAAAACATCTATATTTACTAAACTCTTGCGTGTAATATCTTTGATTATCTGAGTACCAGTCAGTGTCATAGCTACCCGCATTTCATTGGCAAAAAGATCAAGGAGATGCATAACACCTTTCTTACCTGCTGCTGCAAGCGCATAAACAAAAGCACGGCCAATCATAACAGCATCCGCGCCTTGTGCTATCATGCGTATAACATCAAGACCAGAACGAACACCTGAGTCCACTAAAATAGTCAAATAATCCTTTACAGCATCCGCAATTGCAGGCAATGCTCGTGTTGTTGATAATACACCATCAAGCTGACGTCCGCCGTGATTAGAAACAACAATACCATCCGCACCAAATTTTACTGCTTCTCGAGCATCTTCTGGATCAAGAATACCTTTCAAAATCATTTTTCCTTTCCAAAAATCGCGAATCCATTGTAGATCATGCCAACCAATTGATGGATCAAAATTTGCACCAAGCCAACCAACGTAATCATCCAATGCAATTTTCTTTTTGAGATAAGCAGAGACATTTCCAAGATCATGAGGGCGCCCCATAACACCAACGTTCCAAGCCCAATATGGATGAGTCAAAGCTTGTAAAAAACGACGTAAACCAGCATAAGGACCAGACATTCCCGAATGCGCATCACGATAACGTGCACCAGGAATTGGCATATCAACTGTAAAAACCAACGTGCGTACACCAGCCAACCAAGCCCGTTCTAGTGCATCACGCATGAAACCGCGATCTTTGAGAACATAAAGTTGAAACCAAAATGCACCTCCAACCGCTTCTTGCACTTCCGCAATAGGACAAACTGAAACAGAGGATAGAGTAAAAGGAATCCCTTTTGCCGCTGCGGCACGCGCTGCTTTTACCTCTCCACGACGTGCATACATGCCCGTTAGCCCAACAGGCGCAAGTACAATCGGTAAATCAAGTGTCTGATCAAAAAGCTTGATTGAAAGATCAACTTCATCAACTTGCCTTAGAATCCTTTGACGCAATGCAAGTGCTTGAAGATCTGTACAATTACGTCGCATCGTTTCTTCAGCATAAGCCCCACCATCAATATAGTGAAAAAGAAAGGGAGGAAGACGACGCTTTGCTGCCTTACGATAATCAAGTGTTGAAGAAATAATCATTGATGGCACCATTGTTTCTAAATGAAAAGAGAAAACATCCTAAAACGCATAAAAGCGAATCCATGTACCTACCTATTCGCTATTCTCCCAAAGCACTCTATTGAATAGATAGAAGCAACAGAGACTGCAACTTTCTAAAAAAACTAATTGATAAAAACAACGTCTTTATTGCTCTTATCCAAATTTAAAATCTCACAGTATGAAGTATCATTAATAACGTATCTACTCATATATTCTTCATGTGCAATTAAAATGTTATTCTCTCTTTAAAGCAATCCCTTTTCGAAAGCGATTGCTCCGTAGCTTAATTAGTTATAATTTAAAGTCGCTTCTCCCTCCAAAGATCCTTACATTATCAGTTATTAAGAATATAGAGTGTCATTAAGTATAAATCATAATCTCCCCCAAAAGATGAAAAAATCCTTTATTAATACTGGAAATAAAGCTGTCGCATACATGCAGAAATCTTCTTATATCAATATTCAAAACTGAGATCTGTTACTTATTCATGAAAGTTTATAAAAATATATAGTGCCTAATTCATATAAAGCATAAAAACTTTTAATGTTCATACCAATAGAAACCTTCATATTTAATTGAATAATTTTCTAGCAATATTATATCTTGAGGCTATAAATGAGTTACTAAAATTAGAACAATGTTTATTGAAAATAATTGTTACTAAACTGGAGTGAAAACTTATCTATTAACGCTTAAGGATAATTTTTATGCGGAATAAAATATACTGGTTATTACACTCTAGAAAAATTGAGCCAATTGCAGCATCCAATCTCGCATATTTACTTTGAAAAGTGAGTAGCTACTGTTATATTGAATTTTATTAACCTATTGATTTATTATCATAAATATGAACAACATATTGAATATAGTAAAATTCTTTTATTGTAAATTTTGTCATGATGAAATAATCAAAACTATTCTTTTGCACATCATAAATGGAGTTCGTATAGATAGAACCTCTTGAAAAAAGAAGTAAAAATGCCTCTCATACCCTCTCAAATGCAAGAGATGAGATAACCTTGGAAATTAAAAATAGAATGCATGACGCCGGTTTTGCGAAGCACAAAATTTTCTTTTATCTAAAATACGTTTTCTGCATACATGTTATCAAAATTCGTGGTTCCCAACTCATTTAAAATGCTTGGACAACTTTAAACCCTGTGCTTGATAATGTGATCCAACATCATGTCCATAAAGGGTTGATGGTCGATTAAGCATATGCTCATAGACCAAACGGCCAATAATTTGACCATGCTCTAAGATAAAAGGAACTTCATGGCTCCGCACTTCTAAAACCGCTCTTGCTCCTTTTCCACCCGCCTCCTTATGCCCAAATCCTGGATCAAAAAAGCCTGCATAATGCACCCTAAACTCGCCCACTAAAGGATCAAAAGGTGTCATTTCTGCGGCATAAAGCGGAGGCACATGAACAGACTCTCGTGAAACTAAAATGTAAAATTCATCAGGATCAAGAACCAACTCCCTTTGACCACGATCAAAAAGAGGTTCCCAAAAATCTAAAACGTGGGCAACGGCACGTTTATCAATATCAATAACACTTGTATGATGTTTACCACGATAACCTATAAGCCCGTTTTCGTCTCCCTTTAAATTAATGGAAAGACCAATACCACCAACACTAATATTAGGAAAATCATCCGATATCAGTGTTTCTTGCCTTTGCAAAGTGTGCAACTCTATTTCATTTAAATAACTTTGCCCTTTTCTAAACCGAAGCTGTGATAAATGTGAGCCTGTATGCACCAAAATTGGAAATGTGCGTGGACTAATTTCCAAATAAAGTGGACCATGATAACCAGCACAAACTTTATCAAACTCTTGAGCATTATCCGTAATGACACGTGTAAAAATATCTAATCGGCCTGTAGAACTTTTGGGATTAGCAACAGCAGATAAAAATTCTGGTAAAGCTAAACTTTCCAAAAGAGGAACAATATAAACACACCCCGTTTCCAAAACGGCTCCACCTCGTAAATCAAACTCATGCAACTTTAACCGTTCAAGCTTATCCAAAACTTTTGTATCAGGTCCCGGCATAAAAGAAGCACGTATACGATAAGCTTTCTCCCCTAAACGAAGATCAAGGCTTGCTGGTTGTATTTGAGATCTATCAAATGGATACTGAGCCTTGAGAAAGTTATTCTCAATCAAAGCTTGTATATCACTATCTGCTAAAATACCGCTTATACGCGCCATATATATTGCCTTCCCTTTTTACATTGTTTCTTTTTTGACCTAGATGATAAACTGGTGCAAGCTATTTTAAAGTGATAAAAACTATTTTTATGTTTTTTCCAACCGACTTGTTAACATAAAATAAAATAGGAGGTATTGTAAAAATAATACCTCTCATGTTCTCTTATTCTTGAATGTCTCGCAAATGATGTTATCATAATTTTCTATAGAACCCTTAAGATTCCTGTTAGAATTTATTATGATTATACGCCATCTTAGCGAAAATATTATTAATCAAATCGCCGCCGGTGAAGTTATTGAACGACCAGCAAATGTTGTCAAAGAACTTGTTGAAAACGCTATTGATGCTGGTGCAACACGCATTGAAATTATTACAGCAAATGGTGGAAAAAATTTTATAAAGGTGAGTGATAATGGTTATGGAATTCCTGCAGATCAATTAACTTTAGCAGTTTCTCGCCATTGTACCTCAAAGATTACCGATGACGTACACAATATCTGCTTCCTTGGATTTAGAGGAGAAGCCCTCCCTTCTATTGGTTCTGTTGCTAAACTTAAACTCATTTCACGAACAAAAGATGCTGAGAGCGCTGCTGAAATTTCCGTTACTGCAGGAAAAATTGTAGGACCCAAACCAGCTGCTGCGAATCTTGGAACAATTGTTGAAGTTCGTGATCTTTTCTTTGTCACACCGGCACGATTAAAATTTATGAAAACTGATCGGGCTGAAACAAGTGCTATTAGCGATATGATTAAACGAATTGCTATCGCATTTCCACATATCCGCTTTTCTCTTTCAGGACTAGACAGAACATCTATAGAACTGTCTGCTACAGAAAATAATACTCAAGGACAATTACAACGTATTACGCAAATTATGGGAAAAGAATTCGCCCCTAATAGCATTACACTGAATGCTGAACGCGAAGCAGTGCGCTTAACGGGTTTTGCTTGCTTGCCATCTTTTAACCGAAATAACAGCCTACATCAATTTGCTTATGTTAATGGGCGTCCCGTGCGTGATAAATTTCTATGGAGTGCACTCCGAGGTGCTTATGCTGATGTTATGCCCCGTGATCGTTATCCTGTCGCTATTCTTTTTATTGATCTCCCACCTGCTGAAGTAGATGTTAATGTTCACCCAGCTAAAGCTGATGTACGATTCCGTGATCCAGGATTAATTCGTGGTTTAATTGTTGGAGCTATTCGTGAAGCATTGCAGCAATCTGGTATTCGTCCGACTTCAACCCGTTCTGAAGCAATGCTTACTGCATTTCAAACACAACAACCATTGGCACAACAACCATTAGGCAATTTTAAGAACACGCACCAGTTCTCTTCTTATAACCCACAGCCTCATCATTTTACCAGCGCTTCAATGGTTCACAAACCCCTAGATATTACTAGCTCTTTTGATTTAAAAGAAGATGCTACTCCTATTATGGAGGGCTTAAATATACCAAGTGGAGATGCATACATTCCAAGCACTATACCTTCATCAGAAGAGTTATCTTATCCACTAGGAGCGGCCAGAGCACAAATTCATAAAAACTATATTATCGCCCAAACACAAGATAGTTTGATCATTGTCGATCAGCATGCAGCTCATGAACGATTAGTTTATGAAGCACTCAAAAATGCACTTTATTCCAAACCGCTTCCTTCACAGTTATTACTTATTCCTGAAATTGTAGAACTCTCTGAAGAGGATGCAACATGCCTTTTAACGCATAAAGATGCTTTGCAAAAATTTGGATTAGGAATAGAATCATTTGGACCAGGAGCAATTGTTGTGCGTGAAACCCCTTCCATGTTAGGAGAGATCAACGTCCAAGCTCTTATTAAAGATCTTGCAGATGAAGCCGCTGAGTATGATACAACAAACAATTTAAAAGCAATGCTTGATTATGTTGCAGCAACGATGGCCTGTCACGGTTCAATACGGTCAGGGCGCCTTTTACGCCCCGAAGAAATGAACACACTATTACGACAAATGGAGGCAATACCTAATACAAGTACATGTAATCATGGGCGCCCTACTTATATTGAACTCAAATTGGCAGATATAGAACGTCTTTTTGGCAGAAAATAAGCTCTTCATCATTTTTACAAGAAAAATATTTTAAAATTAACTCTCGACTTTATAATATATTTTATGGCACTTTTCTTGAATCTCTTGTATCAAGTAAAAAGGAGTTATAATGTTTCCCAATGGTGAACGCGAAGCAAAAATTCATTATTCTAATAACGGATATGACATTATAGAATATGGTACCTATACCATTTGTGCTGTTAGCGGGCAAAAAATCCCTATAGATGATTTAAAATATTGGAATCATCACCGCCAAGAAGCATATGCTAGTTGTGAAATATCCTATCAGCGTGAACTTGAGTGCAACCCATATCTCAAGCAATTATTAAAAACAAAAGAAAAATAACCCCTCGAAAGCTACAAATTTAGCCTTTGCCTTTTAGACAAGAAAATTCAAGGGAACGTTTTCTAAAGCGGGTCATGACCTCTTCAAGGACCATACGACAGAAGTCTTTTTGAACAAAATCGACATTCACATCAAAGACAATAAGATTTTTCAAACCTTTTTGCGTGTGAATTGTCTGTATACGGATATAATCTTTAGCTGTTGTTGCTAGCCATAAATTGTGCATTTTAGCCTTTTGTATAAGGCTTTTTAAATTTTTATCTGTGAAAAAATAGTGGTCTGGATATATGTAAGTTTGCACCACATGACCGGACAATTCTTTAATAGATTTAAAAAATTTATCTGGATTGCCAATACCAGCAAATGCCAAAAATGATTTTCCTGAAACCTCATCAGAGGCACTGGCTTTAAGATGAGCACGATATAAAGGCTTTCCAGTACGCGAAACAAGAAAAGCGACATTATCAGGCGCATCGGAATGACCAATCAATAAAACACTATCCATAAAAGAAAACTGCGTTTTTAATGGTACGCGCAAAGGTCCTGCTGGAAAGACAGCTCCATTACCAAAACCGCGCATCGCATCAACAACGAGTAACGCATAATCCATATAAAGACGGCGACTTTGAAATCCGTCATCCATTAAAATAAGATTACATCCCTCTTGTTTAAGCCGTTGTGCCGCTGCATAACGATTAGGTGATACAGCTACAAAAGCATGCCGTGCAAGTAAAAGTGCCTCATCTCCAACACTATATGGAGTATCATATTTTTCATTTACAAGATGTACCCCTTTAACTGATCCACCATAACCACGAGATATAATACCAGGTACGAAACCAAGTTCTTTAGCCACTTTTGTAAAAGCAATAACAACCGGCGTTTTACCCGCACCACCACATGTAAAATTTCCAATACACAAAACTGGCAGATCAATCACGGGAGGCTGTCTTGTCATAAAACGACTTGAAAAATAACCATACCCCCATGAAAATGGAGCTAACACAAAACGCAAAAAGTTTTTATTTTTCCACCAAAAACGAGGGGCGCTAATATGCATATCTACCCTGACGCTGACGTAACCCTGTTTGTATTACAAGGGGTTGTAAAAATGGATCTAAAATCTTTAATGTGCGCTCAAATGCACCTGCCATATCTGTCGCCACTTCATGAGCCTTATCAACCATTTCTTGCCGCAATGTTTCATTTGTTAAAAGCTTATACACCTGAATAGCAAGCTGTTTTGTATCTTGAACCATATATGCTGCATCATGCGTTAGAAATTGTTTGAACATCTCTTGAAAATTTGAAACATGAGGCCCTGTCAAAATAGCGGAACCAAGCAAAGCCAATTCCAATGGATTGTGTCCACCATTTCCACATAACGATTTACCAACGAAAGAAACTTTCGATAAGCGAAGAAAAAGTCCCATTTCTCCAATGGTATCTCCCCATAAAATATCGGTATTCATGTTTGGAACAACGTCTCTACTCCTACGAATAAAACTTAACCCCTTATTATCGCATTTTCTGATAAGATCTTCTGAACGTTCAGGATGACGAGGTACAATAATTGTTAATAAATCTGGCAAATAATTTTTAACAATTTTATGGACCTCAAAAGCAATCTCCTCTTCCCCTTCATGCGTTGAAACAGCTGCCCAAACTGGGCGATTGCCGATAGCATTACGATAACGTGCAAGCAATTCTTGATTTTCAACCAGAAAAACATCAGCCTTGAGATTACCAGAAAACGTAACAGATTTTACGCCAAGTGTATGGTAATAAGCTACATCTCTTTCGTTTTGACCAATCGCCAAATCAATATCCTTAAAAATATGTTTGGCAAGAACGCGTCGTTTTTGCCAAGCTTTAAAAGAACGTTCAGACATATGGGCATTAACCAAAATCTGCGGAATACGCATTTTTGCAAGTTCTTTAATACGAAGGGGCCAAATTTCTGATTCACAAATCAAGACGAGATCAGGCTTCCAATGACTAATAAAACGGCGCACTGCAAAATCTAAATCCAAAGGAGCATATTGATGAATCAACCTATCACCAAAATGTTTTTTCACAAGAGTAGAAGAGGTCACAGTCCCTGTTGTCATTAATACATTGATTTTCAATGATAAAATATAATTTACAAGTGGAAAAAGTGCAAGTGTTTCTCCAACACTTGCTGCATGCAACCAAACTAATGAACCTTGGGGACGTACATGAGAACTTTTACCTAAACGCTCTTTTTTGCGACACCACTCTTCTTTTCCACGAATAGCACGAAAGAACAAATAAAAAGGAATAACAGGACATAAGCAAAAACCAATTATCCGATAGCTTAAAAGAGCCGTATGTGCCTTTAATTCTACCATTTAAAATCACCTCATCCAGCTATTTTAAGATATCTATATACTTATTTTGTTAAAAAAATCATCAACGCTATTGGTTGCATCCATATTTTTTAATATCATCCATATCTTAAATAAAAAAAGCTTAATCCATGAGAAAATTCAATACATATACACATTATTTAAATCTCTTTTAATTAAATTTTGTAACTTATATCGATTTTATCACTTCATTCTGCACCCTATAAAAAATCTTACTCAAAAATAACAAAACTACATTTCAGTCGATTATAATTTTTAAAATATAAATGATAAACCTATGACATAGATTGTATCAATTTTTTCAACTCACTGAATAAATACTTCTTATGATTTTAATGAGACTTTGAATTTTGCACGTTGGTATTTTAGAGAAAAAGCTTATTTTTACATATGTTAGGTATTGTCAATTTTTCAAAAAATAACCCATATAGACATTACAACCTAATATAAATACAACAAATAAAATGTGTTTAAAAGAAAGCTCAATCTCTATTATTTCATTTCAATAAAATGAATATGTCAAACTAATCTTAAAAACTTTTGAATAGTATAGAGTTCTCATTTTAAATTGTGATATAATCTCTTAAAGGTAATCCAGAAAAATCTAATCTTGTTTAATAGAGAATTTCTTAAAAGTCTTAAAGCAATTTAAATAAGAGTTTTCAAAATTTTAAATCCTCTCTTTTCAGGACGTCGCAATGATATATTATTCCTTTTAAGATTGTATATAATCAACACAAAATGATTAACTTATAGATTTTAGTTTTAAATGAGTACTCAAGAAACCCTTATGAGGTAAGTTAACTTCATAAATCTATTCAGTTTCTCTAAGTTTCTAATTTTGGTAAAGTTTCTAACGACTTTCATGGTTTCTAAGCTTATAGTAATAACTCGTTGAAAAAATTCCAATAGATAAGTAACGAGTGCTAATAATCTCAACAGAGTAATAATTGCTATCATTAATAATGCTACTCTTTTTATTAATCTTAACGCATTAGTGTCTCATACCCCATTCAAAAGCAGAGTGACTATTCACAATATAATCATAAACTTCGAGTGATAGCTGTCATGATAATATTGCTGTTGTAAATAGGTTTATAGAAACTGTCTTGCATTTTTATTAAGCGTAAAGATGGTGGTGCAATAATGGATTTTATACCTTGCGCGATTAGAAGAAATGGGAGTGATATCGACTGATCAAAACTACAGTGGACCACGGCGTTCGCGGCCTTTTGACCGGCATCGCAGCGGATTTGTTTTAGCGGAGGGCGCAGGTCTGTTCGTTATTGAAAAATTATCTAACGTACTGGCGCGGCAGCGTGAGCCGTTGGCCTATTTATTGGGTTACGGCGGCACACTTTGCGCACAGCATATTGTAGCGCCGCATAAAGATGATCTCGAAATGCAACTGTCGATGGAACGAGCCATCGAACATGCGGGTATTGACCGTACCGCTATTGATTTTGTGAATACACATGGGACATCGACAGTACAAAATGATCAGCACGAAGCCAGCGCAATCAGAACGGTTTTTGGCGCGCACAACCCAGAGATTGTGGCAACAAAATCTTGGCACGGGCATCTGATTGCTGCTGCCGGTGCGATGGAAATTTTGTATGTACTGGTTTCTTTTCGGAACAATGTTTTGCCTAAAATTTTGAATTGTGATGAAATCGATCCTCAATTGCCTGCTAGCATTGCGCTTGTGAGGGAGCATCAGTACCGACCGCTTAAATATGCATTGAAAAACTCATTTGGTATGGGTGGTAGCGCAAGCAGCTTGGTTTTAGGGAACCCACAATATCTGTAAGGGACACCTCATGCTAACAATATATTCCTTATTAGAAAGAAACTGGCAAGCGATTTATCATCACAGTCATTATTCGGCAGAGGATGTCAGCATGATGACAAAAGGGTGTGCAGATACCGTAAGTTAGATATTTTCGTGATCGCCCGCAAGAGGAGCAAAATAAGCTGTTTGTTTTTGTGATTAGAAATAATTTCAAAGGTCTAATCAGCTATTTTGTTGCGTCTATGCTAAAATTGAAAGCTTGGATCGTCAGTATTCATGATTTAGACATTGTTGATATACTGGTTGATGCCAATTGCATTGCGGCTGTTGTAATGAGCCATGAAGTTAGGAATATTAGTATCATCAGTCACCGGATTAATATCGCGTTTGATCACTGTTTTTCAACTGTGAACGAAAATCTGGCTGATTTTACAGCATATCTGTGCGCGCATTTCTATTTTTGTACCTCCGGAACAACCAGTAAGCCGAAGTTGATTCAATATCATGAAAATATTCTGATTGAGAATGCCATCGCGGTGAGCCAATCTCTTGGACTAAGTAATGAAGATTGCTCATTGTGTTATTTCCCAGTGCAGTATATGTATGGTCTCTCTACTATGCTATGTGCCTTCTTATCGGATAGCAAACTGGTATTTGAAAAATTTCAAATAAGTAATATTGTTGAACTCGTTTCGCACTATAGCATTACCAACTTGCCTTTAATCGGTGACTGGATGCTGGAAGTAAGCGACATTTTTACCAAAAGCCGAATCCATGTGCAAAATATCTTGAATGCATCCGATCGTTTGCTCACCGTACAAGCATCGGGCATCCTCTCATCATGCACGACGTTATGGAATAACTTCGGTCAGACCGAATCCGGACCGCGCTTGTTTCATAATAAGATCTGCTCGCTACGCGATATTGAAAGAACCAGTAAATATGGCGTTGTGGCACCGGGTAAGGTTCTGGTGAGTGATATAAAAATTGATTTGCGCCCCATTGATCGGACGGATGCTTCTGATTCAGTGCGCCGTATGTTTTATAAAACGCCTTTCGCGTGTGATGGTTATGTTGATAGTTCCTTGCAATTAAAGCCGCGTGATGAATGGTTTGATTCCGGCGACCTGTTTGTTAAAGATGAATCCGAATGCTATTACTGGATAGCCAGAGCCGTTAATGAATTTAAACACAATGGTAAGTTTATCCCAGTTCAACTGATCTCAAATGACATTATTAAGTATGCCGGATGTTTAAGGCATTACTTTTCAAAAGCACAGAACGGCGATCTTTATCTCAACCTTGATATGTCGGCAAATAGTGAGCAGGTTAAAGTCGTTACTAAACTATTGACTGATAAATGGTATTAGTATGCATTTAAAGTAAATATCAGAAAAATTGCCACGACAAATACAGGGAAAATAAAATGTACCATGTAGATAAAGCTCATGATATGAGCAGAGTGTATGTTAATCGTCGTGCAAACAATTATCTGTGCATTGTCAGCCATTCTTTTTATACCTATTTTTTAGCTATTGATAGGCTTCATCGTTATTTGCCTGTATCGACGAGACGTACATCAAGAATGATATTGCACCGTGAAATGGCGAATGTACTTTTTATCGATATATTTAAACGGATTTTGCCAGATGTAAAGATGTCACACAGTTCTGTAAGCCATGGACGGAGTAAAAGTATTATGTTGGTTAATAAAGATGCGCGGACTTTCCAGCAGGGCAGGTGCTGGATAATCGGCTATGCACCACAATATTTAGCTGCATGGAGAGCTTGTATAAGGCATTATGCACCATCTCGGCGTGCATTTTTGATATAAATGATTATTTTTTAGTTGAACATGACAGGACGCGATGTGTTTTTCGGTACGTTGGGAATATATTTGCGTTTAAAGGGATGACGTTTATTTGTAACTGCTATTATCTTTGTCAATCTGTGATAACCGTTGTTTTGCTGGATGCATATTTGCAATCAATTATTTTAGATGACCTCTTATGTGAGGACATAACCGTTTCTATACCCAGTTAGTTTTTAACGAGTTTATGGCAATGCCATAACTAGCTTCATTTAGAGGAATATGTGATGAATGATTTACTGGTGAATATCAGCCCTGAGCACTATGAAAGGTATGCTACTGAAGGTACATCATCGTGGAATGCGTATTTGATGGAAAGAATTCTGGAAGAAGCATCTGGTGTTACTTCTGCGAAGAAAAAAATTCTCGATATTGGCATGGGAACTGGCCACATGCTTTTCAAACTTTACCGCTCCCAAAAACTCACAGACTATTCCTTTTACGGGGTTGATATCGATCCCCGTATGGTTCAGTTTTGTGTTAAAAAATGTACCGAGTTAGAATACCAGCATGCATTCAACATCATTGAAGCCAGTGTCAGCAATTTACCGTTTCCCGATAACTCCTTTTCAATGATTTATGCACGTTCCGTAATTCATCACTGGGCTGAACCTAAAAAAGGATTACAGGAGTTGTGCTGTGTTTTAGATCGCGGCGGTCGTA
>NZ_JBHIQC010000019.1:0-26953 GCF_042196385.1 Bartonella sp. AP150HLJHH
TCTTCCCATGATCAACGTGACCAATCGTACCAATATTAACATGCGGTTTTGTTCGTTCAAACTTGCTCTTCGCCATTTGAGCTCTCCATTTTCCGTCCAAGCCAAGGACTAAGTTAAAAATTAATTACCAACCTGAAATTACGCGTATTTCTTTTGAATCTCCAAAGCAACAGCTGAAGGCACAGGCTCGTAATGATCAAACTGCATTGTATACTGCGCACGCCCCTGACTCATAGAGCGAAGAGTATTCACATAACCAAACATATTTGCCAAAGGAACCATTGCATTCACAACCGTTGCAATGCCGCGCGCTTCAGTTCCTGAAATCTGTCCCCGACGAGAATTGAGATCACCAATAACATCACCAACATAATCATCTGGTGTAACAACTTCCACCTTCATGATCGGCTCAAGAAGCTGTGCACCAGCCTTTTTTGCCCCATCACGAAAAGCCGCACGAGCAGCAATCTCAAAAGCCAAAACCGAAGAATCAACATCGTGATAGCCACCATCAATGAGAGTCGCTTTTACACCAAGCATAGGAAAGCCCGCAAGAGGACCTGACCCCATAACACTCTCAATCCCTTTTTGGACACCGGGAATATATTCTTTAGGAACAGCACCACCAACAATCTTTGACTCAAAAATAAAGTCATCACCATCATGAGGCTCAAAAACAATTTTCACACGAGCAAATTGACCTGCACCACCCGATTGTTTCTTATGCGTATAATCAATTTCCGCCATTTTAGTAATTGACTCACGATAAGCAACTTGAGGCTGCCCAACATTTGCTTCAACCTTAAACTCACGCCGCATACGATCAACAATAATATCAAGATGAAGCTCACCCATTCCAGCTATAATAGTCTGACCAGATTCCTCATCCGATTTAACACGAAATGAAGGATCTTCGGCTGCTAGACGGTTAAGAGCAATACCCATTTTTTCTTGATCTGCTTTTGTCTTCGGTTCAATTGCAATCTCAATAACAGGCTCTGGAAATTCCATCCTCTCCAAAATAACAGGCTTCAAAGGATCACAAAGAGTATCCCCTGTTGTCGTCTCCTTAAGTCCTGCAAGAGCAACAATATCACCAGCAAATGCTTCTTCAATATCCTCACGAGAATTTGAATGCATTTGAAGCATACGCCCCAAACGCTCTTTTTTCTTTTTCACAGTATTCTCAAGAGAAATACCTTTCTGAACTTTACCTGAGTAAATACGACAGAACGTCAATGAACCAACAAAAGGATCATTCATAATTTTAAAAGCAAGCATAGATAACGGAGCATCATCAGAAGATTCGCGTGTCGTCTCAGCCTCAGTCTTTACATCAATACCCTTAATCGCCGGAATATCAATTGGAGAAGGAAGATAGGAAACAACAGCATCCAAAAGTGGCTGCACCCCCTTGTTTTTAAAAGCCGTACCACAAAGAACCGGATGAAACTGAACTTCTACTGTCCCCCTACGAATGAGAGAAACAAGCTGCTCGTTGGTTGGCATAACACCTTCCAAATAAGCCTCTGTCGCAGCTTCATCAACCTCCACAGCCATCTCAATCAATTTCTCGCGATATTCTTCAGCTTTCTCCTTTAAATCAGAGGGAATTTCACTTATCACTGCCGAGGCACCAATAGAACCATCCCACTTTAAAGCCTTCATTTCTACAAGATCAACAACACCTTCAAAGTCATTTTCAGCACCAATCGGCAACTGCAAAACAAGCGCTTTAGCACCTAACCGAGAACCAACCATCTCCACACTACGATAAAAGTCAGCTCCTATTTTGTCCATTTTATTAACAAAAACCATACGAGGCACGCGATACTTCTCAGCTTGCCGCCAAACAGTTTCCGTCTGAGGCTCCACACCAGCATTTGCATCCAACAAGGCTATTGCACCATCAAGAACACGCAAAGAGCGCTCAACTTCAATCGTAAAATCAACGTGCCCTGGCGTATCAATAATATTAAAGCGACGCTTCCGACCATCTTGCCCTTCCCAAAATGTTGTTGTCGCAGCAGACGTAATCGTAATACCACGCTCCTGCTCCTGCTCCATCCAATCCATTGTAGAAGCACCATCATGGGTCTCGCCAATTTTATGATTCTTACCGGTATAGAACAGAATACGTTCAGTCATCGTAGTCTTACCAGCATCAATATGCGCCATAATACCAAAATTACGATAATCTTCAATTTTATATTCGCGAGCCATTATATTTGCCTTAGTTTAAAACTTCTACCAGCGATAGTGAGAAAAAGCACGATTAGCTTCAGCCATACGATGAACATCTTCACGCTTTTTCACGGCAGAACCACGATTATTAGCCGCATCCATCAATTCACCAGATAAACGCTCAATCATCGTCGTTTCATTTCGACCACGTGCCGCCGCAATCAACCAACGAATAGCAAGAGCCTGACGACGATCAGGACGAACATCAATCGGAACTTGATAAGTAGCGCCACCAACACGGCGTGAACGAACCTCAATGTGAGGAGCAACATTCTCTAAAGCTCGATGAAATAGAGCCACAGGATCTGTTTTTACTCTTTTTTCTACAGAATCGAGCGCACCATAAACAATACGCTCTGCAACTGATTTTTTACCATCAAACATAATGGCATTCATAAATTTCATAATAACCAAATCACCAAATTTTGGATCTGGATTAATCTCACGCTTTTCTGCTCTATGACGACGGGACATTGGCTTTGTCTCTCAATATTATTTTGGACGCTTCGCGCCATACTTTGAACGACGCTGTTTACGATTCTTGACACCCTGCGTATCAAGCAAACCACGAATAATGTGATAACGAACTCCTGGCAAATCTTTCACACGACCACCACGAATCATTACAACAGAGTGCTCTTGAAGATTATGTCCCTCTCCAGGAATATAACCAATCACCTCAAATCCATTCGTCAAGCGAATTTTAGCAACTTTACGAAGAGCAGAATTAGGTTTCTTCGGTGTTGTTGTATAAACACGCGTACAAACACCACGTTTCTGCGGATTCGACTGCAGAGCAGGAACCTTATTACGTTTAACTGGCGCCACACGCGGCTTGCGAATCAACTGGTTTACGGTAGGCATGCAACCTTCCTCTTTTCGATCTACATTCGTCTCACCCAATCGGGCTTTTCTATTTTCATTTCCATCCACCCCAACAAAATCGAAGCAGATATCTAAGTCTACACACAAAATCGGGCATACCTGTACAAAACAGTTTACCCGACCATAAGCAGAGAAGGCAATAGCCTTTTGCACTAGCATTTGCTTTTAATCTTCTTAACACCTGTGAATAATTTTCCGGCTCATATCCAAAACACCTGATTACATCCACATCGGTTATGTTCATTTCTAATAGCGAGAACACGTACATTCGTCAAGAACTAAACAGCAGAAAGTTTTTAAAAATGAAAATAAATTAAATTTTAAAGCTTTAAATTTGCTTTTACCGCTACTCTTGATAAATTAATTTACCATAGTAATATCCCCTATAAACAAAAAAACAGCGATGTGACTGTAGTAAAACATAGCAGTAAATTGAATTGCATATTTGATATCTAATGATGAGCACCATGAAAATAGCAACGTGGAATATTGCTGGAATAAAAGCGCGACATGAAACATTATGTCAATGGCTGCAGCAAAGCCAACCGGACATCGTCTGTTTACAGGAAATTAAAAGTATTGATGAAAATTTTCCACGCGATACAATTGAAAATTTAGGTTACCATATAGAAACACACGGACAAAAAAGTTTTAATGGCGTTGCGATTCTCTCTAAAAAAACACCAGATGAAGTGATCCGTCGATTACCAGGCAATGATAATGATAAACAAACACGTTACATTGAAGCTGTTTATTCAACAAACAAAGGTGTTGTTCGTGTTGCATCTCTCTATTTGCCAAATGGGAATCCTATTGAGAGTGAAAAATATTCCTATAAGATAGAATGGATGGAAAGATTATATACACATGCAAAATCATTGCTTGCGTATGAAGAACCTCTTATTCTAGCAGGTGATTATAATGTCATCCCCACTCCATTAGATGCAAAAAAACCTCAAGAATGGTATCAAGATGCCTTATTTCTTCGAGAAACAAGAAAAGCATTCCAACGTATTCTTCATTTAGGTTTTTATGATGCTATCCGGAATGTCACCGATACTCCCTCCTTCAGTTTTTGGGATTTTCAGGCAGGTGCTTGGCCTAAGAATAATGGGATTCGCATTGATCATTTATTATTATCACCAGAAGCTGTTGATCAATTAATTTGCGCTCATAGCCAAACAGAAGTAAGGGGATATCAAAAACCATCCGACCACGTTCCTGTTTGGATTCACCTTAATATCAATTAAGAAAGTAAAATCCTCATTTCATGAGACAACAAAAAAATTCCACTCAAAAATAATAACTATGCTACAGCATATAAACAGTATATCTTAAGCAAATAAAATAAAAATAAATGAATGGAGGACATAAATGAAGAAATCATTATTAATGCTTATTGCAGCAACGGCCATTGGATTCTCAAGTTTCGCGCATGCTGAACATGATACTCTTGAAAAAATAAAACGAACAGGGGAAATTACTTTAGGTGTCCGTGAATCATCTGGTTTAGCCTACGCCCTTGGTAATAATAAATATGTAGGTTTTCATACAGAAATGGCAGAACGGATCATTGATGATATCTCAAAAAAAATTGGTAAACCAATTAAAATTCATTATCTTCCCATCACTTCTCAAAATAGAATTCCTCTCTTAAAAAATAAAACCTATGATTTTGAGTGCGGCTCAACAACACATGATATTGCCCGCAGTAAAGAAGCAGCATTTGCTTATACGACATACATTGAAGAGGTTCGGATTGCTGTAAAGAAAAACTCTAACATTAAATCTCTTGAGGATTTAAATGGAAAAACAGTTGCAACGACCACCGGTACAACATCTGTTCAACTTATTCGTAAAAATAAACGTGCAAAAAACATTCAGTTTAAAGTTTTAAAGGGGAAAGATCACGGAGATAGTTTTTTATTATTAGAATCTGGTAAGGCAGATGCTTTTGTCATGGACGCTTCAATTCTTGCTGGACATATTGCTAAATCAAAGAATCCATCTGATTATGTCATTCTTGATACTGTACTTTCAGTCGAACCTATTGCCTGTATGCTCAGATTAAATGACAAAAAATTTGAACAAACAATCAACGATAGTATCGTACGTCAGATTAAAGATGAATCACTGGAAAAGCTTTATAATAAGTGGTTTATGAAACCGATCCCACCTGCTAACACTGTTATGAACCTTCCCTTATCAAAACAAACAAGATATGCTTGGGATCACCCAAATAATAAGCCTCGAGAAAGCTACGCAGAAAAAGATTTATAGAGTTTAATAAAGAAGAACCACACTCTTTTGAAATTGAGTGTGGTTTATATTTTAATTCACTTTTTAATAAATCTGGACTATGTAGATGCGCGTGGTTTATTGTCCTATTTGTGAATGACTAATTTGAGGGAATATCAATTAATGGACTTTTCTTTCCTTTGTAGAGATGACCTTACTCAAACATTGGTAACAGGATGCTTGGGAACTCCCGGCGTAAGTCATACCTATTTAGATACACTTCTCGATGGCTTAAAAAATACAATTATATTATCTATCACTTCACTTATATTAGCTGTATTGTGTGGTGTTATTATAGGAACAATGCGCACTTTACCCAAAACATCCATAATCAATTATATATTTCGCACTATCGGTACTATTTGGGTAGAGATTATGCGTAATATTCCCCTCCTTGTACAAGTGTTTTTGTGGTATTTTGTTGTTCCGAAGATTTATCCACCAGCGATGAAATTTTCCCCCATTCTCTTAATAACATGCGCATTGGGATTCTTTACATCTGCACGCATTGCTGAACAGGTTCGTTCAGGCATTGAAGCGATTCCTTCTGGACAACGCTATGCTGCTATGGCAATGGGATTTACAACTTATCAAAGTTATCGCTATATTATACTACCACGTGCTATACGTGCAATTATGCCACCTCTTACTTCAGAAGCAATGGGGATTGTGAAAAATTCATCTATAGCATTCGCCGTTTCAATAAATGAGCTCATGCAATTTCAATACCAAACAATTGAAGAAGTAAGCCATGTTTACGAAAATTATTTGCTTGTTACGATCCTTTATATTCTAATAGCCTTATTCGTATTCATTGTGATGACAGTCATTGAACAAATACTCAAAATTCCTAATTTTCAAACAAAGGGAAATTGAATATGATGAATTTCATAAGCTCTCAGTTTGGACTTTATTTTCCTTTCAATTTTTCCGACTTTGATTTTTCCTTTTTTACCTTTGATGTATTTCGTTCTTACATTTTATCAGGTTTACTCTTTAGCGTTTTTCTAACTCTTTTTGCAACGGTATTGGGGTTTGTTTTCGGCACACTTTTAGCAATGATGCGCCTTTCTTCCATAAAACTTTTTTCTTGGTTTGCAATCAGTTACATAACAGCTATGCGTTCAATACCACTTGTGATGGTTATCTTATGGTTTTTCGTGCTTCTGCCTTTTTTAACTGGTATATCCATTGGTGCAAATAAATCAGCACTCATTACCTTTACCGCATTTGAAACGGCTTATTTTGCTGAGATTATGCGTGCTGGAATCAATTCAGTTCCGCAAGGACAAAAATATGCAGGACAAGCTCTTGGAATGACATATTGGCAAAGTATGTACATTGTCATTCTTCCTCAAGCCTTTAGAGATATGCTTCCAGTCTTTTTAACACAAGTTATTATCCTTTTTCAGGATACAACCCTTGTTTATGCCATCAGTGGTCATAGCCTTTTGAATGGTTTTGATATTGCTGCTAATAATTTTGGTGTAAAGCAAGAAGCTTATATCTTAGCAGCTATTTTCTATTTTGTTATCTGTTTTACACTGTCACAAATAGTTTTGTATTTACAAAAAAAAGTATCCATTATTCGCTAACAGGAAAAAAAATGTCTACTCATATGATCGAAATAAAAAATGTTTCTAATTGGTATGGCGAAATTAAAGTCCTTAAAAACTGTACAACTAACATTAATAAAGGAGAAGTCGTTGTCGTTTGTGGTCCATCAGGCTCAGGAAAGTCAACACTCATTAAAACTATTAACGCTCTCGTCCCTTTTCAAAAAGGTGAAATTTGGATTAATGGAATACCAGTTCATTCAAAAAAAACGAATCTGCCTAAATTGCGAAGTCAGGTAGGAATGGTGTTTCAACACTTCGAGCTTTTCCCCCATTTATCTGTCACAGAAAATTTGACAATTGCACAAATCAAAGTCCTAAAACGAAGCAAAAAAGAAGCACTTGAACGTGGATTGTTATATCTTGAACGCGTTGGACTCATTGAACACAAAGATAAATATCCAGGTCAACTTTCTGGAGGGCAACAACAACGTGTTGCTATTGCACGTGCCTTAACTATGGATCCACTTGTCATGCTTTTTGATGAACCAACATCTGCTCTAGATCCTGAAATGGTAGGTGAAGTACTCGATGTCATGATTAGCTTAGCAGAAGAAGGTATGACGATGATTTGTGTAACCCATGAAATGGGATTTGCACAAAAAGTATCGGAGCGTGTTATTTTCATAGATCAAGGAACAATTCTTGAAGACTGCTCATCTAAAGAGTTCTTTTCTGATCCGCAAGCAAGAAAACCGAGAACGCAAGAATTTTTGTCTAAAATCCTAAGTCATTAGCCGTTAGATTATCAAAAAAAGCTATCTTTACTATGAACTTGTATACAAGAAAACAGAGTTTAATATAAGATGAGAGAATGTAAAAATATTACAATCAGATGTTTAAAAACTGTTATTCTTTAAAATCTCAGCAACCAGTGAAATTGCTGTACGTCTCTCAGATTCATTACAAAGAGCAAAAGCCTCTTCTTGCAAAGGGTGAATCCAATTTTCGTCTTTTACGTTAGCTTTTTATAGGCAGCAGTTAACATTGCTGCCCCACGGACAATTTTTCCTTCTTTAAGCAGTATATTTCCAAGCATTGCTTGGGCAGAAGGATTTTCTTTTTTTGCTGAAAGTTGAAACCATCGTGCTGCTTGTAAAGGATTTTTCTCCCTTCCCTCTCCCTTTAAAAATATTTTTCCTAAATGATACTGAGCTTTAGGATTTCCATAGTTTAGCGCAGCCTGCATATAAAGATGAGAAGCATAAGAAGGATCAGGTTTCACAGGTGATTGAGGAATACCTTTTTTTATATATCCGGCAAGTTTAATCAATGCATCAGAAACATAACTTTCATCCTCTGAACCAAGATCAGCACCTTTTTCAACAATATATGCAAAAAAATTATATGCCTTATAATCATTTTTAGGGACACCATCACCGTTTGCATAGATAGAGCCAAGTTTCCAATTCGCACCAATATAGCCTCTCTTAGCAGCACAACGTAATGCTGCAATAGCCTGAGTTATATGCCCATTTTTATAAACAGACATGCCACGTTTTAAAAAATAAAACGAACCATCATTCGCTTCTTGCAAGCTATTGACATCTATTACATAAACAGTCGAAAAGAATCCCTCTAAAATCACAACAATCGTGACTTTTTCCATATCTGAAACCTATTAACCATTCCCCCTACCTCAATTTTAATGATTATATCTGTTACAAATTTCTTTGTAGATATTTAAACTCTTTTTCTTAGTAAGAAGCATACGCAATTTTAAAGTAAAAATTTTAAAAGAAAAAACAAATAGATAAAAACCATCCAATAGGATTTATCGATCTTAAAATTTTATACGTATGAGCAAAAATCGTTCAATAGAATAACGTGCATTAAACAGCAACTTGAGAACGAAGAGAATACATGATGAATGGTAAACGTTTGAGTATAAAAAACAATACGAAAGATGGATAAATATAATGATGATAGTTAACTTATAACTTCACGACTGCCTTACCACCTTAAAGATGAAGTTTTTTGCCTCCGTCAATCTATAAACAATACAGCTTTTTGTTTAACGGATTGCACCTAACATCATTTCACATGGGGTTACTTCACACTTTACACACAAGTTTTACCTCAGAATACTCACCACTACATACAAAAAATACCACATATGTAATTTTACATGCCTTATATTGCTACTCTAAATGATGATATTTTACAGAAATAAAACAAGATATTGATTTTAATGATACTTTACCATTTTGCATGTTGAATGAGGACCTCGAATATCGTAAGATTCTCTCATTCCAAACTTGTTCCATGTTAAATCAATCAAAACCATCCGCTTGCACATTACAAGTAGAGAGAGCTATGTGGATAAAAACTCTGTGTAAGAAAGAACTAAAAATGCCTCTTACGAACGGTTTGAGCTAAGGGTTGTCCGGATATTGGACAGAATGGTGCCCCCAGCGCTTGTTACTTCACAAGCATAAAGAAGGGAAGCTCAATGGATTTACCGTTATACCATTCATGATCTACGTCGTGGAATAAGCTTGGATGCCTTAAAAGATGTCTCTTTAATGATAAACATAAAACAATGGATTTCAGTAGAGATTTTATGATCGTTCATGAAAAACTAACAAAAGAAAAAGTTTCCTTTTAAAGAAGATCTATACTAGCCCTACTGGTATGCAATTATCTATCAAAAAAAATAAAAAGTTGAAATCAATCTAACCGCTCTAAAGCAACAAATATTTTTTTCTGCGCTGCACGCAGTTCTACAACCCTATTCCGCTCACGCTCAACAATTTCTGCTTTTGCATTTGCTATAAATTGGGGGTTGTTTAACTTAAGCGATATTTTTTCAATATCTTGTTCAATTTTACTGACATCCTTCCTCAAACGAACACGTTCAGCCTCCAAATCAATCAACTGTCCTAATGGTAAACAAAAAACAGCCTCTCCCAAAATCATTTGTGCTGATACTTCCGGAACTTTATCAGAGAAATCAATAACTTCAATACGCGCTAATTTTTTAAGAAGTGCATCATAACGCTTCACACGCTCTCGCGTTACTTCCCCTCCTTCGACAACAACAAGAGGTGCTTGTGTAGCCACTGGAATATTCATTTCAAAACGTACAGACCGAATCCCTGTGACGACATCAATAAGCCAATTAATATCATCAGCAGCTTCTTCATCTATCAATGTTTCCTCTGGCCATTTTGTCAATGCGAGCATATCCTCACGCTTGATGGCTTGCGTTTCTGTAAGAGACCACAACTCTTCCGTCATATAAGGCATAAAAGGATGAAGAAGTTTATAAACTTCATCTAAAACCCAAGCAGTACAAGCTTGAGCCTCATTTTTAGCATCTTCATTTTTCCCCTGAAAAATAGGTTTGAGAAGCTCCAAATACCAATCACATAATGTATTCCAAATGAAACGGTAAAGAGTGGCAGCAGACTCATTAAATTTATAGTGTTCAATACCAGTCGTAACTGCTGAAATTGTTTTAGATAACTCTGTTAAAATCCAACGATTAAGCGCCAATTTTGCTTGTTCTGGTTTAAAAGCTGGATCATGCTTCACACCATTCATCTGTGCAAATCGGGTAGCATTCCACAATTTCGTAGCAAAATTACGATAACCAGCAATACGGGAAACATCAAGTTTTACATCACGACCTTGTGCTGCCATAATAGCTAAAGTAAACCGAAGTGCATCAGCACTATATTGATCAATAAGCTCTAAGGGATCAATAATATTTCCCTTTGATTTTGACATCTTTGCACCCTTTTGATCCCGTACAAGAGCATGCACATAAACCGTTGGGAAAGGAACGTCACCCATAAAGTGAAGTCCCATCATCATCATACGAGCAACCCAGAAAAAAATAATATCAAATCCTGTCACAGATAAAGATGTTGGGTAAAAAGTAGATAATTCAGTCGTTTTATTTGGCCATCCTAATGTTGAAAAAGGCCAAAGAGCTGATGAAAACCAAGTATCTAAAACATCCGGATCACGGATTAATTCAACAACCTCACCATAATGAGCAAAAGCTGAATCTAAAGCCTCTTTTTCACTTTTTTCAACAAAAACCGTTCCATCAGGACCATACCAAGCAGGAATCTGATGTCCCCACCATAATTGGCGAGAAATGCACCAAGGTTGAATATTTTCCATCCAATTGAAGTACGTCTTTTTCCAGTTATCGGGAACGAACTGCGTTTTGCCTTGTTGAACAGCCTCTATCGCTGGCTTTGCTAATTCAGCAGCATGAACATACCATTGATCTGTCAAAAAAGGCTCAATAGGGACACCACTGCGATCTCCATGAGGAACCATATGGGTATGATCATCGACAGAAGCTAAATATCCCTGTTCTTCCATCAAAGAAACAATCTTCTGGCGAGCAACAAAACGATCAGATTTATCGAGATTTTCTACTAACATTTTTAATTCATCTGATAAAATCAAACCATCGAAAAATGCTTCATTTTCACGAAGAAAAATCTCGGCTTTCTGAGTAAAAATATTAATCAAGCGTAAATGATTACGCTGTCCTACTTCAAAGTCATTAAAGTCATGAGCCGGTGTGATTTTTACAGCACCACTTCCAGCCTCAGGATCAGCATGGCTATCACCAACAATTAATAACCTACGACCAACAAGCGGCAAAAGAGCATTTTTACCGATAAGATTTTTATAACGCTCATCTTCAGGATTAACAGCAATTCCTGTATCACCAAGCATTGTTTCTGGTCGTGTTGTCGCCACTGTTATATAAGTTGTCGCATCATTTGGATCAAAAATTTTACCTTCAAGTGGATATCTAAAATGCCACAAATGTCCTTGAACTTCTTTTTGCTCAACTTCAAGATCTGAAATAGCTGTCAACAATTTAGGATCCCAATTGACGAGGCGCTTATCCCTATATATCAACCCTTGCTTATAAAGCGTGACAAAGACTTCACGAACCGCCTGCGACAACCCCTCATCCATTGTAAACCGCTCACGCGACCAATCACATGAAACCCCAAGGCGACGCAACTGGTTTGCAATAACGCCTCCAGTTTCATAACGCCATTCCCAAATACGCTCAATAAACTTTTCTCTCCCCATTTCTTGACGCGTTGGCTCTTGGCGTTCTGCAAGTTGACGCTCCACTACCATTTGCGTAGCAATCCCAGCATGATCCATACCAGGCTGCCACAACACATTTCTGCCACGCATCCGCTGAAATCTAACTATTATATCTTGAATTGTCGTATTGAGCGCATGCCCCATATGAAGTGAGCCCGTAACATTAGGAGGAGGAAGCATAACGCAAAAAGGTTCTGCACCGCTTTTAGAACCAGCTCCCGCTTTAAAAGCCCCACGAGTCTCCCATCTCTTTGCAACCCGTTGCTCTATAGAGGCAGCATCATAGTTTTTTTCTAACATTCTATCCATCCATAACGCCGCTGAAAAACACAATATACGATCAAAACCTGATCAGAATCTCGTGAATCTCAGCTATTCACTAGAGAGCTCGCAAAATCGCAAACAAAATCCCCATAAAATGAAAAACATAAAAATAATGTAAAAAATAATTAAGACGATTTTTTAATCGCCTTCACAATCTCTTCACGCAAAATATCTTCCAGCAAAATAGGCAATTTAGACTGTAACCATTCCGCTATAGCAGGACGCAACACATCCTTTGCAATCTTTTCTGCAGAAGAAATACAATATGCAGACAATTCCACATGACCATCCCTTCCAGCGTCTGACTGTGATTTCCTTATCTCATCTTCATATTCTTTTGCTTTATAAACAGAATTCCGTTCTTCAGAAGAAAGCTTCATCTTTTGCATATCCATACCAACTGTATTATTTTCTGCCTCTATATCCTCTTTCTCTTGCGTTATCTTCCCTCCTTGATTTTCAGAAGAAAGACCAATACGATCAGCTAAAGCTTTCATAGCATCATCAACCGATAAGGTTGTATCATAAATACCTTCGGATGCCACTTCTGAAGCATTCACTGCAACATCTTCATTTAAAAAGTGATCAGATTGAACCGCATTTTCTTCGATTATTTCACGAATAGATGTTAAAATTTCATCCATACTTGGCTCACGTAACACGCTTGAACTCTGTACCATACTTTACAACCTCTCAAAGACGCAACAACAAATAGAATCATATTTTCAGTGTATGCAAAAGAATTATAAGATCAACATGCCTCCTACGATATTTTCAAATATGCTTGTCATAAAGAGGGCGCTACACACAGTTTTCTACACTTATAAAAATAATATCTCGCCGCAATATCTTTCAACATATTCAACTGTTGATTTACTAATCTTTTAAAAACTAAAATAATTTAAGATTAAAGAGATACTTTTATACATTATCGGATATATTTAATTGTTTTTAAACCTAAATAACTCGCAGTCAATTTACCAATAGAAGACTGAACACTATAGCTCGCCACAACAGCATTACGCTCTGCCATTGCAAGCGCAATCTGAGCATTAATCAATAGAGTACGAGAATTTAAAACATCCAGCGTCGTTGCTTGCCCTACGCGATTTTCTTGAACACGACCTTTCAGAGCAATTTCAGCAGCACGAACACTTTCACGGTAAGCAACAACAGATGAGCGTGCGCCCTCCAACTGAAACCAAGCAGAAGTCAGTGCTTGCCTCGTATTACTATGCGCCAAATCGAGTTGAAGCTGCGCCTGTCCAAGCTGTTCCCTTGATTGGCGAATTTGCGCAGATGTACGCCCTCCTTCAAAGATTGGGACACTTACTGACAATCCTACAGATTTAGAAACGCCATCTTCTCCAACCCCGCTGTAGATTCGATTATAAGATGCTGTTGCAGAAAAATCAACTTTAGGGAGCAATGCCCCTTCTTTCGCCTTTACATTATAAGCACTCGCATCAACTAAATATTTAGCATAAAGGATTGCTGGATGCATCACAACGCTCATTTGGTAAGCCATATCAAGGTTGACGGGAAAATCTTTGGCTAGAGGTGGGCGTTTTAACTTTTCAGGATCAGAACCAATAACTTGTCGATACACTGCCTCTGCTGCTTTTACATCAGAACGAGCAAGACTCAGCTCTGAAACCGCCACGGAACGTGCAGCTTGAGCTTGAGCAAGATCAACATGCCCTCCTTCACCCACATCAAATTTTGCTTTATTAGAACGAACTTGTTCCTCAAGAGCTGCCAAATTTTCTCTCCGAAGATCGGCAACACGACGTGCGTGATAGACATTAGCATAAGCGGTCACCGCGTCTAGAAACGTATTTTGTTCAACATTACGAAGATATTCACGCTGAGCCTGCAACTTAACTTGAGCTGAAGAAAAGATATTTTGCGTGATAAAACCATCAAATAATCTTTGATTTAATCTCACTCCTATAGATCCAGAAGTGACATAAGGACCTGTAAAAGACTTATTGCGCCCATAGTTCCCAACCCCCTCAACTTGTGGCAATAGCCCCGATCGCGCAATGACAACATCATCACTGGATATACGCACAGCTGCACGTTCACTATTCAACTTAGCATTATATTTATAAGCCTTAGAAAAGGCATCCATCAATGTTTCAGCACAAACAGTCTCTGATAGTAAAACACTCAACACCAGCAATAAACACGCCTGAAACTTCTTGTTTACTCTAAACATAATACACACAATAACAAACCCCAAATAAATTACAAAATTATCTTTTATTCACAAAACAAACAAGCACTAAAACACAAAACCAGGTGTTTTGAAAAAACAAGGAAGAGGCTTTACAGCGAGATTAAAAGCACGACGAGCCGAGATGATCCCATCTTCTTTTATATAGATTTGTGCAACAGCAGCATTTCCATACCCTTCAACCACCACAAGACGTCCACAGTCTTTCATTTGATCAAAGATACCTTGAGGAATAAAATCAACAGATCCCTCAATGAAAATCACGTCATAAGGTCCCTCAACAGCATATCCTTGCTCTAATGGACCATGAACGACAACCACATTATCACATTGATTACGTTCTAAAGCTTCAAGAGCACGTTCAAAGAGAGATTTATTGCTTTCCAGCGCAATCACAGACCCTGCAAGTTTTGCAAGCAACGCTGCACAATAACCACTATTTGCACCAATATCTAAAACAACATCTGATGATTTTACAGCGGCAAGCTGTAGTAATTTCGCTAGAGACGCAGGTTTCATCAAATAGCGTGCAGGAACCCCATCTTGCACTGGACATAGAACAATATCAGTATCAAGATAACTTAACACTTTCATATCTTCCGATACAAAATCTTCACGAGATACCGTTAAAAAGGCTTCAAGAACTGATAAATCCGTTACATCGACTGTACGAATTTGATTGTCAACCATTTTGCGACGAAGCTCAGCAAAATCTGCAACCATAACGAATATTTTCTCCTAACCTACAAAAAACAAACAAAACAGCGACAATAAGGGATAAAGATCTCTTAAACTATGGGCGTTACAAAAAAGGATGCTACAGTCAACAATTAGATTTTAACTGTATAATCTCTCATACAAAAGTGTCTTCACAAGAATAGAGGGAAATAATCTATTTTCCTATACCTCATCTCCCTTAAAAGCCGTTTCGTTTAAAATCGGCTGGAGGCCTCGCCCGGAATCGAACCGGGATACAAGGATTTGCAGTCCTCTGCGTAACCATTCCGCCACGAGGCCTCGTCAACAAACATAAAGGTTTCAATAAGGGAAGGCAACGCATCCGTCAAGGTGTAGAAATCTTCTCTCGCCTTTTTTCCTCTTATTACACAATTTATCATATTTTTTAAAAAAAAGTAATTTTATCCTTTGCAAATCAGTATTGCTTTGCTATAGCCTTTTCAACGAGATGATTGGGCACCGTTCCCCGGTAGCTCAGCGGTAGAGCAACCGGCTGTTAACCGGTTGGTCGCTGGTTCGAATCCGGCCCGGGGAGCCACTTTTCTTTTATTCTACGTAATTTATTGTTTTTTCTAAAGTTTTTAGACATGAGGGATTCGTTAATAAAAGTAATGGAATAGGATTTTTGCAATAAAGTAGAAACACAATATCCTACCGGATGTATTTTTTGCAATGAACGCAAAAAGCTATTGATTCATTTTAAATACTTTTTTCAAACTACCGCGCCTTTATAAGAGGACACTGCAATTATTTGCACATTATAAATTACGATTTCTTTCATCAGAGATGAATTATTAAGCTTCATCAGCAATGAATCGGTCTCATATATTTTTTTCCAAAGAAAGAATGATTTGTACTCAATAAAGGAATTAAACTTAAAAACCTACTCATGAAGCAATCATTTTGAAAAATGAAAGAAACAACAATCAAGGTCATATATTATCTCCATACACCCCACATAACCTCCTCCCCATCCTAAAAGCAAAAAACATAAAACAAGTCTGTAAACACTCCGACGTCTTATCTAACAGGTTGTTCCTCCTGCTAACCACTTCAACGCTTTACAAACAACCTTGCCTTGGATATTCATCACACTGTCATAAAAAATTTAATGCATAAAGTTTTATAGGCTTTATATCCTCCCAAACTAATAGTGTTTTACAGTAAAAACAAAGATAACGAGCTAAATTGTTGAGAATCCTGAGAAAGCCTTCAGAAATCATGACATTCTCGCTATTGTATTATGCAGTCACACGCTTTTTTAAAGAGATATCTCTTAAATCCCCCAAGCCTCTTTCACAATGACTCCCGTAAATGGTATAAAATGAAATCGATTGATCAGCCCCATCTTTATTTATAATAAAAGCCATATCATCGTACTATTTTCCAACTCTCAATCTCAGCAATCCCCCATTGCCTTGGAAAGAGTTTATAAAAATTATTTTATTTATTTTTCAAATGATTATCTATATCACAACTTCACACATAACGTGCAAGCGAATACTTTTGATTGATCCGCATAAATAACTTAAAAATGAAAAAATACGATATAATGAATTATTAAATTATAAAACAATGAGTTATTATTAGACATCAATTTTTAAAATTAAAAGTTATCATTAAAGATAAAACACATCCTTTATAAAAATAGTTTTATATAAATAAAATCTACTTTTATTCCCATTAAAAAAATAGGAATAAAGCAAATAAATAATTTCCTCTACAATAAAGATTTTTAATAAATCCAAAAAGTTAGAAGTTTTCATTTCTAAAAAATGAAAACCTCTAAAGGATCTTCTTACTTTGACAAGAGTATTTTATAGCTCTTTTCAATTGAGAATAAATCAACAAAAGTAAAAAATCTCCAGTACATGATCTTTTTTCAAGACTTTATCTAAGCAGCCCTCTTAACTGATTTTCGAAAACGAAGAGGCTTTGCACGCTTTACTACTGTTTTTGCTTTTTTATGCCTCTCATTTTGAGGTGAAGAATTCTTCCGCTGCAACTGTGCGGTATCATCTTTTCGACCTAAAAACTGTTTTTGACGTTTATATTTTTTTAAACAGCGTTCCTTATCGTTTTCTTTACTTTCTCGCACAATTGGCTTTTCTGGAAACGCTGCAAATTGTTCTGGAACAGCCTCAGCCACCAATTTCATACGAATCAAGCGCTCAATAGCACGCAAGCGGGACCTTTCTATCTTCTCATCAAAAAGCGTAAGTGCTACACCAGATGCGCCATTACGTCCTGTACGACCAATACGATGTACATAACTTTCAGCTTCGTCTGGTAAGTCGTAATTAATAACGTGACTTATCCCTGGTATATCAATACCGCGTGCAGCAATATCTGTTGCCACTAGGATCTGCACAGATCTTTCACGAAAAGCTTTTAAAGCAGACTGGCGAGCACCTTGTGATTTATTTCCATGAATTGTTGCGACTAAATATCCTACCTTTTCTAAACTACGTGTGACAGCATCTGCCCCATGTTTCGTTCGAGTAAAAACAATAACCGAATCAAAAGCTGGATTTGTCAAAAGTTTACTTAAAACATTCTTTTTTTCATTCGTAGGAACACAATATAATTTTTGGCAAATCTCTACAGCCGTAGTACCTTGAGGAACAACTTCAATTTTAACCGGATCATTGAGTAAACATTTTGCAAGCACAGCAATTTCCCTCGGCATTGTTGCAGAAAAGAGTGCTGTCTGACGCTCTTGATGCAAAAGCTTTGCAATTTGCTTAACATCATGAATAAACCCCATATCCAACATACGATCTGCTTCATCCAAAATCAAAAAACGCGTTTGAGAAAGATCAACACACTTTTCACGAACAAGATCTCTTAAACGCCCTGGAGTCGCTATCAAAATATCCACACCTGCTTCCATACGTTTAATTTGTTTTAAACGTGATACGCCCCCAAAAATAAGACACGTCGAAAGATGCGCTCCTTTCGCCACAGTACGGATCGTTTCATCAATCTGAACAGCAAGTTCACGCGTTGGAGCTAAAATCAAAGCGCGTGCAGTTTTAGGACAGCGTTTATCACCCAAAGCCAAAATCTGACTTAAAATAGGTAAACCAAATGCCAAGGTTTTTCCAGAGCCTGTCTGAGCAACACCTAAAATATCGTGTCCTTTCAACATCACTGGAATAGCTTGTTCTTGTATAGGTTTAGGTTTACTCATCCCAGCAATGAGTAAATTTTTAATCAAAAGAGTAGGTAAACCTAACTTTGTAAAAACATTTTCTTCTTTTATAGGCAAAATAAAATCTTTCCTTAGCTGAAGAACTCAAAAGAAGTAACCATCTGAACTCTCCACTCAAGAATCCGCGCAAGAGAAATCCCTGACATTTTAAATGAAGCAACGCCTAAAAAGCGGCTTGCGCAACTTATGAACACCTTGAAATCAAGATAAAGGCGTATAAACTTCACTTTACAAAAAGCCAACAAACCAGCCTAAATGCCTTCATCTCTATTATCTTTGGATTATGATAAAAAAGCAAGAACTTTACGAAATACATTTATCATGAATAAAAACAATATTTAGATCGTTTACTTTTTGATGATTGTGTCCATCGGTAAATGTACCTTGATAAAATCAGGATAAATCTCGAGAAAAACTGGATTTTGTAAAGTTTTTTGACCGCCATAAATTAAATACCATTGGTTTTTATCAAAAATCGCCAAAGTTTTATATTGAATGATGCGATCTTTCATCTCAAGAACTGTTGGAATTAAAGCATACACAGTACCGTTATCAGTTTGTAAATACTCTATATTTTCTTTATCTAAATAATAAGCACCAGAAGGCAAACCCTCAAATTTCCTATGCAACTGTTGAAGAAAATCACTACGTAAAGCACTCTCTGTTGTATTCAATCGACGTGCCATCTCTTTATAAAGCCGCTCAGGCATATAACGAGAAATAGACGCAAAATCCCCATTTTTTATAGCATTATTGACATCAACAACGACACTTGAAAGTTCATCTTTTTGTACTATTGTTGGCTGAGATGCTAAACTCTGTTGATTAACAATCAAAAAGAAAAATAGACTCAGCACCGAATAAAAAATAGGTTTCATCATTATACTTCTTTTTTAATAAAATTTCAGTTTTTCAAATAACAAAATCAAATAACGTTTGATCATCAGTAATATCACGGTAACGCCAACCTAACATTTGAAATTTTTCCTCTAAAAGACAAAAATTACCGTATTTTTTTGTTTCAATCGCAACCAATACAGAACCAAAGTTTCTCGCTGATTTTTTAAGATATTCAAAACGCACAATATCATCATCTGGTGATAATGTAGAAAGAAAATGACGCAATGCACCAGGATGTTGCGGAAAACTAAAAATAAAATATTTTCTCAACCCTTGGAAACGTAAAGAACGCTCTTTAATTTCTGGCAAACGCTCAAAATCAAAATTACCTCCTGAAATAACGAGAAGAATTTTTTTCCCCTTTAACTCTTGAGGAGGAATACTGTTAAGCGCATCAATCGATAAAGCACCAGCCGGTTCAAGAACCACACCTTCAACATTAAGCATTTCAACCATCGTAGAACAAACGCGGTTTTCAGGAACCGTAATGACAGAATCAGGGGGAAATTGCTTTAAAATTGTATAGTTTAGAGCACCAATTTCAGCCACAGCAGCACCATCTACAAAAGTGTCAATGCTTTCAAGCTTGACGCGTTTTCCACTCTCCAAACAAGCAAGCAAACTTGCAGCTCTTTGCGGCTCAACAAAACGAAGCTTTGTTTTCCAACCATATTCATGTAAAAACTTGCTCACTCCACTTGCCAAACCACCACCCCCTACCGGCACAATCATCAAATCTGGCTCACTTTCTCCATTGAGTTTTTTCCATTGTAAAGCAGCTTCACAAAGCACTGTTGCCTGCCCTGTAATAATGCGAATATCATCGAAAGGTGGAGCCATTACACCACCGCTCTCTACGACAAAGGATTGCGCAGCTTCATAACATTGATCAAATGTTTCACCAACCAAACGAATATCAATGAATTCTTTACCAAAAATACGTGTTTTTTCAATTTTTTGTTGTGGCGTTGTCATAGGCATAAAAATCACGCCTTTACGTTTAAAATAACGACAAACAAAAGAAACCCCTTGCGCGTGATTCCCTGCTGAAGCGCAAACAAATGCAGAATCTGGTGATATACTACTAAGCATTTCTGAAACAAAATTGAAAGCACCACGAATCTTATAAGACCGCACCGGTGTTAAATCTTCACGCTTTAAATAAATTTCTGCATCATACTTTTGACTAAGAAAATCATTTCTTTGAAGTGGTGTTTCAGCAAACACGTGATGCAATCCCACCATAGCTTTTGTGACGTCTTGAATAAATTGACTCATAACACTAATCATTTCATACTTTATTTACATTATAAAAGCTTTTTCTATCGATAACGGAAACTATTGTCAGTCAAAATTTCACTAAAAAATGAAAAATGTTTCTTTTGTCATTAATTCTTGATTCAATAAAAGATATAGCTTATGAGAGAACTCACATCGCGGACGTGATGAAAACGGTAAACATAGCAGACTTAAAATCTGCCGGTCGAAGACCTTGCGGGTTCAAGTCCCGCCGTCCGCACCACGATATGTGGATTTCCCCTTATTTTTCAGTAATTTATTAGAAATTAGAAAAAATTAAACCACCTTCTAAACCACCTTTTAAAACCCTATCATAACGCTATCAGATGGTATTGAGATAGTACTAAAATACGAATCATTGCTGCTTTTTTGAGGCATATTTTGGAACTAAATCACCATACCATGTTTTGCTTCGACTCCCCAATTCCCCTCCCCGCCATAAAAGACGAGGAGATAGAATCAATTTTCCAAACTAAGCAGCTTTCGTAACAGACCTTGCTAAAACCCGCTTAGCTTCTTTAATGAGAGCTTTATATTTTCTATTCTCTTCATCGACTCTAAAAGCATCAACAAGACGCACATGGATAGGACCTAAAAGATACAAAGCTTTTTCACCAGCACTCATACCCTCCCAATGGCTTGGTAAATCAAAGCGTGTATCATTATCATAATCAACAGATTAGCTTTTTAACTTTTTCTCACACTCAATAAAGTAACGACGAGCTTGTCTGCCTTTCTCATTGCGTTCAACCATGGAAAGCTCTTTTGCCATGTCTAGAGTGAGGTGATATTCGATACTTGGACGACCACCTTTAGGTTTCGGTAAATTTTTACCGAAACTCATAACACCTTGATTTTCTTGATGGGCATTAGGTTTTACTAAATTTTTAGTAAAACTCACAAAGTCCTTATTTTCTAGGAAACCGTATTCTTTAATACGATTAATAATCCAATCGTTAAAACGAGATGTGACCTTCAAAAACGTATGCAACTCACGTGCATTTACTGTTTGAACTATTTCTTGATCAATTGTTTGTTCCGTAATTTTTATAAGAATGTTCATAATGAACTCCTATCGATTAGAGGTTTCTTATTGACATTCCAGAGGAATGCCGGGCGCTAAGAAACACGGTCGATAGTCCGTCGCTATGCTTTCCCCATAAGGGTATTGTATGGCATAGCTACACCCGACAAAACCTTTATATGCTACACGCATACAACGAGTCAAAGTCTTTAAGGCGCGGAGAAAAGATTGTTTCGGCAATCTATCCGCTATCGATTCAAGATGTTTCTTAGGCACCTGATTCGACAATAGACACATTGTTATAATCCTGTCAAGTCGCTCCTGTTATAAATGCAGCCCACTGTTCCAAGAGAGCATGGCGTTGTTCCAAAAAATCTGTCCGCATATAAGCTATTACCTATCCCATACAGCATTTTGATTGTTGATAATCAATGGCAAAACGGAGTGTTGATATTGAGAAGTTTTATTATACCGTCATTTTTACAAAACGAACTGTTTAAGCGTCTCTCAACACTTCTTTGAGTCCCGACAGAACCAAGAGGATCCACCGGAATCCTATCATCTTTACAATTTTCACACCATTTCCCACCTTTAATTTTATGGTGAAATCCTGATTGGATCATACAAGTATGAATCATCGACCATTCATTAAGTCCTAATTTGCTATTGTCTCTATCACTACTATAAGGAGATAGCGCACCACACTCCAACAGTGCTTTTCCTACCTCAGTAGAGTTTACACCTGGCTTTTCCCATATAACAAAGTACGTTGAAGGAGGCTTTGAGTTACATCCAGCCATATTTAATAAAGCTATACAGCTTAATAATTTTAAAGTTTGTTTCATTTTTCCCCTTTTTTAATGGATTTATTGACTATGAGAAGGCTTTAAAGCCTGTTGATGATTCTTATCTCCATTTTTTAAATTTGTCACTGAACTTCCAGCAAATAGCCCCCCCTTTTTCAAAAGGGTGAGATTTCAAATCCAACCCTTACAAATTTTTGAAAGTCTTCAATATTTTGACGTACAAGCTTTATAACTGTAGCGTGGCTATTCCCCATACCCTCTGCAATTTTTAAAGAGATCGTGATGGTAATACCATCATTATCGATTGTCACTAAATTATTCATGATCAAACTATTATCAATAATTTTCTGTCATTTTTGTTAATCTTCACTATGAGTAATTCGTAATTTTGGACCTCTTCAAGATAATTCTATTGAATCTCTTTCAGTTTTTTTGGCTTCAATATAACGGTCAATTTCAACAAGATCCCATTTTAAGTATCGCCCTTCTTGTATAGGCTTAGGAAAAGCTCCTATTTTTACAAGCTCTCTAATGTAGGTCATTGACATTCCGAGATAAATTGAAAGATCTTGTATATTGACAAGCCGTTGCAAACGCATCGACAGTAAAGCTTGTTCGAATAAGCTTATTTTTTCTATTGAGGCAATTAATTTTTCTTCGTTCATTTGAATCTTTCCTTATTATCGATGTGTTGAGAATAATTATAAATGAGCGGGGGTGCTGGGAGGAGAGAGCACCCCCATAACTTCAAGCTGCTTGTGTCAAGATCCGTTTCATGTCTTGCTCTATTTCTGCTAAAAACGTCTCGACAGCTTTATTAATTTCTTCAATGTATTTTTCATCACGGTCAACGCGTTTAATTTTCATGCGTAAGTATGTTGATTGCCTCGTAAAACGTGGGTCATAACTGATAAAATCACACCATTTTCGTCCCGTACAAGCCATTTGGAATTGTATTTGCGCGCTATATTCAGGCTTTATAGTGTCATCTATAAAGAAGCGTAAATGGTTTGGGGATTGTGGGCATTTGACTTCAACTAAACCGTCATCACTAACAAACCCATCAGGACTAGCCCCCGCCATTTGGATTGTGGGGTGTTGGATAAAACCGCATTGAGAGACTTCAGTATCATAAATGAATGCATATTCTTTCAAGGCATCTTCTTCATGTTCAATGCCCCATTGCATAGCAGGTGTTGTATAAAATTGGCTTACTTCTTCTGTTAAACGCTCTGTCATAAGCTTAATTTTATAGTCTTCATATTTGCTTGTAGGGGTTCCCTTTGCTGTTTTACTGAGTACGTTGTAAACGTTTGATGCGGTGACTTTTCCCAAGCGGGACTGAAACCATTGTGCTGTTCTTTGTTCCATTTCACACCGCCGTTTGTTGTTGAGTTGGTGCATATTCAATATCTTGTATAGGTGCATCTAATTGCTCTTGTTGTGCTTTATTCATTTGCTTTCGCTGCTTTTTTTTCAAAGCAAACAAAGCGGTTTGTGCTTGTTTAAAAGACATATCTTTTAGATTTTTTACTCCTATGAAAGAGAGAAGCCTACTTTCTTCAGATTGTGTTTTTTTAATTAATTCTTTGATTTCATTCATCTGTTCAGAAGAGATACCCGCAAGAAGTGTTATTCCATCTGTATCGTCTTCTTTTCTTGCAACATTAAGAAGCATGCCTAAGAGATATCTACGTGCGTAGCTTATAGTAGAACCAACCGCTTGTGTGTTATTTTTGCTTCCCGTAGCATCAATGGGAAATGTTCCTTGTGTTGATATTTCATTGCCCGATATATGCTTTAAAGTCATTTCTACAGTTATGTCATTTGAACTCTGGTCTTTGATACGAGAGAACAAGGCAAAGTGATGTTTTGCAAGAGGTTCTTTAATAGCATCAATATATTTATCAAGCGTTGTATAGAGGCTTTTAGTATGTGTATTAATGGCATTTTGTTCGATATTTTTATATTCCACTTGTATAGTAGAAAGATCACGGACAAAGTTTTGACACTCTTGTCGTTCTATCTCCTTTTCTCGCAATTCAAGAAGACGCTTGAGACGATCCATATCGACATCATTTTCTAAAGCTCTTTCTAAAATAAGCTCCATAGCTGTAGGTTTGATTTCACAATCGTTCGTTTTTTCCACTAATTCCGTTTGTGTGGTACTTAGTTCACTCATCTTGATTTCCTCCTATTTGAGCGCAATTCCCCCGTGGCGTGAATCACGCATGTGTTAAAAGTTGGTTTGGTTGTTAGAGTTTGGATTTTATAGGCTGCATTATGTCTTCAGAAATTATGGTATCTACATAAGGCTCGTCTTTATACCCAGAGATAGTGATACAAAGTTCACCTAGATTGTGAGTATTTCTCACAACTAACTGTGCACACAAGGTAGGTTTAATTCCATATTTATACATGATTTATTTTTTCTCGTTTGTTGTGATACGGCTTTCTCCGCAGATCTCTGAATCTCCGTAAATTTTTGCGTCGCCATAAACTCTTGCATTGGGATAAACAATTGCATTTCCGTAAATCTGTGCGTTTTCAAAAATGCGACCACCACCATATACTCGGGCGTTATTATAAATTTTTGCATTGTCATAAATTTTTGAACCCCAAGTAACACAAGCATTATCATAGACCCAGCAATTGCCATCATGAGAGAGATTGCTTTCATTTTCTATAAAGCCCCCAAGGTCCCCAGCCTTAACATCATCAAAATCTCTTAAAGCACGAATGCGGTACAATGTATGGCAACTTACAATATCGGTGGTTTCATTAGTCAATTCGTATTTTTTCACCATGCTTTTTCTCCAGTGGACATGACTTTATCGCCATCAATATCCGCATCACGATAAATTTTTGCGTCGCCATAAATACGTGCATTACCGGAAACTGTTGCCATTCCATAAACTTCGGCAAAACCGTAAACATGTGCATTATGTTTAATTCGTGCACTACCATAAACTACAGCATCATCATAAACTTGAGCATTATCGTAAACGCAAGCACAAGATAAGACGAATGCATTACCACCTACCCAGCAATTACCATGATGCGATAGGTTGTTTTCATGTTCTATAAAGCCGCCTAAATTACCTTTTTTAATAACTCCAAAGTCTCTTAAAGCGCGGATACGGTGAAGAGTTACCCCTTTAAACTCAGCTTTCTCATCAGTAAGTTCGTACTTCTTTTCCATTAGTTTGCTCCAGTGGATATTCTGCTATTGCTGCCAATCCAATCTTCACAACGTAAATCCGCATCACCGTAAATTTTTACATTTCCGTAAATGTGTGTATTACCGCCAACTTTTGCATTTCCATAAACGCTTGCCTTATCGTAAACATATGCTTCATAATAAACATGAGAATTGCCATAAACATGTGCATGATCAAAAACTTTAGCGTCACCGTAAACGTATGCATCACCGTAAATTTCTGCATAATTGTAAACTTTTGCTTCATCAGAAACGAGTGCATCTCCATAAACCCGCGCATCACCATAAACATAGGCATAACCGGAAATATGTGCATTTTGATAAACACGAGCATTATCATAAACCCTAGCATAATCTCCAACCCAACAATCGCCCCCATGACTAAGATTGCCTTCCTTTTCAATAAAACCGCCAAGGTCACCTTTTTTGACATTTCCAAAATTTTTTAATGCACGTATGCGGTAAAGCGTGCGTCCGCCAACTTCATCCATTTCATCAGTCAATTCGTATTTTTTTTCCATGATTTATCCCCCCTACCTTAAAATAGCGTCACTTCCATAAAATGCTGTATCGCCGGCTACTATGGCATTACCACGAACTTTTGCGTTATTATAAACTTCGGCATCATCATAAACCTTCGCATTTTCAGAGATATATGCATTTTGATAAATACAAGCATTGCCTCCAACCCAGCAATTATCATCATGGCTAAGATTCCATTCACTCTCGACAAAGCCTCCAAGGTCGCCTTCTTTGACATCATCAAAATCTTTTAAGGCGCGTATGCGATAAAGCGTTATTCCATCAATTTTGATTGTTTCATCAGTGAGTTTATATTTCTTTTTTATCATGATAACCTCCTCTTAATGCATGCTTTGTCTTTTAAGCTCTTGAGACAGCACACCAATTCCTTTTGCTGTGATTTTTGCGCAAGGAATGACTTTTTCTATTCCACTTGCGGTTTGAAGTGTGATAGTTGGACAATCCATAAGTTTCTTTTGGATTTTGTCTTGATAAGGAAGCAAATTTCCACCTGCTGCTCGTCTGTAAAC
>NZ_JBHIQC010000020.1:0-21895 GCF_042196385.1 Bartonella sp. AP150HLJHH
ACACATGCGTTATAATATTCACGTCATGATTTGCTTTTTATGGTCTATTCATACATGGCAATCTTATATAAAAAATGGTCAAATGAATCACGTATAAAAGTATGGATTCTTAAGTGGATTCTTATAAAATAATTGCATATAACACACTGAATTTATTATGTTTTTATGGAATAAGCGTTTCCGGGGTCTGGAAGTGCTGAAACCGAGTCAGCCCCTTGCTTTTAGTGCTGAAAGCACTTGGACATAACAAGAGCCCCCGGAAATTCCGGGATATCCGCAAAAGCGGGCTAATCTTTATGCTCGGTTTCGGGCTTCCAGGCCCTATTGATCGTCGCGTATACGACCAAAAACACAAGCCTTCTTCATAAGGCAATTACTTTCAATCGTCAATTGAAATTACAACAGTGTTTCTTGTTTGTTTTTTCAAGTTTTCATGTAATTAATGCGTATATTATACATAAAAAATATTGCTTGAGATACTTTAGATACTTGTAAAAATTGTAAAGCGAAATTAAAGGGTGATGGTAAGGTAATGGGGTGATTTTCTCCTTTACGATTTTATGTTTTTTTCCCCCAAATTAGGTTGCTTCTCCGTTTCAAAGATTACGCAAACAGATAAATATTCTTGTCCCGATATGGTATACATAAGATGATATAACTTGTCGTTTTTATTCATCTTAAATCGAGGTATCTCAAATATGTTGTTCGTAAATAGTATAAATTAAAGTCCATGAAATATAACAATCTTTATGTTTAATATAATAAATTTCATTTACCTGAGTTGGTTCAAAATGTTATTATAATTCTTGCTTTTAAGAAGTTCATAAGAGCCATTTTTATTCAGATGCTTGTGTGGTGCAAGCGAATGGTTTTGATTGCTTCAGTATGAACAGGCTGGAATGAGAGAATCTGATGATATTTTTGGCTTTTGTTACAAGGTGTAAAGCGATATAAATATCTTTATTGTAAAGTTCTTTTTTCAGAAATCGTAAATATTGAGATATCATATTGATAGAGACTTGATAACAGTGGGCTTGTAGAGGGAAATTGCATGAGGATTTTTTATTTTTTATGCGTTATTTCTTCATTGTTTTGGAAAGGGCGCGCTTCTGAGGCAAGCATAATGGGAACGCCATCACGAATAGGGTAGGCAAGTTTGGCTTTGAGAGAAATGAGCTCTTGTGTCTTTCGGTTGAAAGAGAGAGTACCTTTCGTCATTGGGCAGACGAGCAATTCGAGCATTTTTGGATCTGTGGTCATTTTTTTCATGTTTGGACATTCATTAGTTTAAGCGGTAATCTGTTCCTGTTTGTTTCATGAGCGAGCGTTCTGTTAATGCAAGAAGAGTTTGGGCACGGCTTTCGATATCTGGAGCTTCAAGGAGAGCTTGTTTTTCTGCTGGTGTAAAGGGGATAAGAGCTGAAAAAGCATTAACCAATATAGGTGTAGGGGCTTCTATGATGCTGCTCCAATTATATTCCATTTCATGTATGGTTAGATATTTTTCTACAACGTCGAGTAAGTTCTCTCGGTTAATGCTTTCTTCAATATCAAATTCTTGCAAGTCTTTTATGTTTGATTGGATGAGAGCTGTTCGATAGGATTTTGTGTTTTTCAATTCTTGTTCTAAAGTGAAGCGGCAAATACCTTGTAAGATAATGAACAGTTGTCCGTTTCCTGTTTCACTGTAGTTTGTAATGCGCCCTATACAGCCTGTTTTATAAAGTTGTGTAGAGAAGCGATCTGTATCCGATGAAAGTGGTTGAATAATGCCCAATAGACGATCAGTTACCATAACATTTTCAATCATTTCAAGTGATTCTGGTTCAAAAATATTGAGTGATAAAAAACCACCGGGTAGTAAGAGTGCACCTTCTAAAGGAAAAAGAGCAATTTGTTTTGGAAGATCATTTTCGCAATTGTAAGAGATATTACCAGCTTTCATGAGTATTTTGTCACCTTTGTTCGGTAGTTTTAGTCTGTAAATAGTCGCTATTTATGACACTATTGAGAAAGCAGAAAACCTACTTCTTGTGCATTAAAATCATACTTATAAAATATTTGAAGTCCTTATTCTCAAAAAGAATATGAAACCCTATCTTTAAGGTTGAACTGCGCGCGAAAGAATATTGCTTTGCGATCTTTTTAGTGTGTGACGTTTTGCATGATTTTCAAGAGGTATTTTTGTTTATAGCTTTTGATTTTTGTCTTAAATTTCCTAAAATGTGTTCCTTGCAATTTTTGTAAGGTTCAAAAAAGGATAATATTATAAATCTTTTGAAGCAGCTTATGCAAGTTTTAAAATGAGAACATTTTCATCACTTTACTAATGACAGTGTGATGAAGATAGGCTATAGGTTTAAATATGCTGGAAAGAGCGTTATCGTTTCTTTCATTCTTTTGCGGGAGAGTGCAGATTGCAAATTTTCGCATTGCCGCCGAAGGGGAAATAGCCCATAATCTCTCAGGCTTTAAGGACCGTAAAAGGAAGAAGGCAGATCTGGAAAGTCGGGAGAACCCGCGCCGAAGGTGTAAGCGAAAAATCTTTTCGCGAGTCTCTCAGGTTGATGACAGAGGGGGCAGAGACGACCATATTCTGTGGGCGTTAGCGCAGCTTTGGAGTTATTATGGGCACAGCACAAGAAACATCTTTTTTAAAAACACTTCCTTTATATGATTTGCATGAAAAAGCAGGAGCAAAATTTGGTGCTTTTGCGGGTTGGAACATGCCTTTAACTTATCCTCTTGGCGTTTTAAAAGAGCATCTTCATACGCGTGCACATGCAGGACTTTTTGATATTTCTCATATGAAATTGATTGCGGTTGAAGGGGCACAAGCTGTGGAATTTTTGTCCTATGCTTTTCCCATTGATGCAGCAGCTTTAAAGATTGGGCATTCACGGTATAATTATTTGCTTAATGAGCAGGCTGGTATTCTTGATGATCTTATCATTACCCGTTTGGAAGAGGGTCGTTTTATGTTGGTCGCCAATGCTGGGAATGCACAGGCTGATTTTGTAGAATTGGAAAAGCGTGCGGTTGATTTTGAATGTCAAGTGATTGCCCTTGAAAGGGTATTGCTTGCGCTTCAAGGTCCTGAAGCGGCAGCTGTTCTTGCTGATGCCGATTTACCAGGGAATGAATTGTTCTTTATGCAAGGATTCGAACCACAACAGGATTGGTTTATAACGCGTTCTGGTTATACGGGAGAGGATGGTTTTGAAATTGCTTTGCCTATAGGGCATGCGCATATGTTGGCTGAAAAATTGCTGAGTGATTCTCGTGTTGAGTGGATTGGACTTGCCGCACGCGATAGCTTGCGGTTGGAAGCGGGGCTGTGTTTGCATGGAAATGATATTACCCCTGATACGACACCTATTGATGCGGCTCTAATATGGGCTGTTCCTAAAAGTGTTCGAGAAAAAGCACAATTTTATGGTGCGAAGGCTTTTCTTGAAGCACTGCAAAAAGGACCGGCTCGTTGTCGTGTTGGATTAAAACCGCAAACGCGTCAACCTATTCGTGCCGGTGCGGTGCTTCTTGATGATCAAGGTAATGAGATTGGCATTGTAACATCAGGTGGTTTTGGTCCTTCTTTTGATGGTCCTGTCGCGATGGGTTACGTTCCTGTTGATTTTAAAGTTGAAGGGACACAAGTCTTTACAGAACTGCGAGGCAAAAAGATTGTATTATCAGTTCATTCTCTTCCCTTTGTTGAACAACGTTATTTTAAAGGATGATTTTTTATGTCTAAAACTTATTTTACACATGACCATGAATGGCTTAGCGTTGAAGGGCAGGTGGTGACTGTTGGGGTTACGCATTATGCGCAAGAGCAATTAGGGGATTTGGTTTTTGTTGATTTACCACAAAGTGGAACAAAACTTTCCAAAGGAGAGGCGGCGGCTGTTGTGGAATCAGTGAAGGCGGCTTCAGATGTTTATGCTCCTCTTGATGGTGAAGTGGTCGAAATAAATGAAGCCTTGGCTGATAATCCTGAACTGGTAAACCAGAAACCCGAAACAGAAGGCTGGTTATGGAAAATGACATTGCAGGATGAGACACAACTGGAGGGGTTGTTAGATAAAGATGCTTATAAGGCTTTGATTGGATGAGTACCATGATCGAGCGTTCTTTTTCTTCTCGACATATTGGGCTGCGTCCTGATGAAACACAAAAAATGCTTGATGTTTTAGAGCTTGATTGTGTTGAGACACTTATTTCTCAAGCTGTTCCACACTCTATCCATTTTGGACGTTCACTGAATCTTCCAGAGGCTGCTAGTGAAGGACAAGCCTTGGAAGAACTCTCCAAGATGATGGAGCGTAACCATGTGCACAAAAGTTTTATTGGGCAAGGATATCATGGAACTTATGTGCCTCCGGTTATTTTACGAAATCTGTTTGAAAATCCTGCTTGGTATACTGCTTATACGCCTTATCAAGCAGAAATTAGCCAAGGTCGTTTAGAGCTTTTATTTTATTTTCAGACATTGGTTAGTGAACTAACAGGTTTGCCTGTTTCTGCTGCTTCCCTTCTTGATGAAGCAACTGCTTTAGCTGAAGCCAATGCCCTTGCTGTTCGCTTTTTCCGTGAGAAAAAAACAAAAATTTCTCTTCAGAGTCTTTTACATCCTCAGACTTTGAGTGTTGCGCAAACGCGTGCTGAAACACAAGGGATTCAGATTAGCCAAAATGGCGAAATTGATCCTGATACAGCGGCAATTGTTTTGTCTTGGCCAGATACAAAAGGCTCTTTTCATGATTACAGTGAGATCATAAAAGAGGCAAAGGAAAAGGGAGCTTTAGTTATCGTTGTAGCTGATCCTTTAGCGCTTACTCTTCAGGAGCCACCTGCTCAATGGGGGGCAGATATCGTTGTTGGCACTATGCAGCGTTATGGCGTTCCGATGGGATTTGGTGGTCCACATGCTGGTTACCTTGCTGTGAGTGATGCGTTAACGCGTCTTATTCCAGGGCGTATTGTTGGTCAATCCGTGGATACCAAAGGACGCGTTGGTTTTCGTTTAGCTTTGCAAACACGTGAACAACATATTCGGCGCGATAAAGCGACGTCAAATATTTGTACAGCGCAGGCTTTGTTGGCTAATATGGCAACCGCTTATGCTGTTTGGCATGGGCCAAAAGGCTTACAAGAAATTGCGCAGCGAATTCATCATTTAACATGTCGTTTTGTTGCTGGTTTAGAAGCAGCAGGGGTTCATGTTGAAGGGAAAAGCTTTTTTGATTGTGTGAGTATTTCTGTTAAGGGAAAAGCGCGAGAAATTGCGCATCAAGCCAAAATAGGTGGGCGCCTTATTCGTGTTCTCGATGATGACACTATTGCAATCAATTTTGATGAATTATCAACAGAAGAAGATGCTGGTGCTTTAGCGCAGCTTTTTGGGGCAAAATTAGGCGATCAGGTTTCTCCACGACTCTTTGGAAAAAAACGGGATGCTGCTTTTCTTTCTCAGCCTTTTTTTCATGCGGTTCATTCAGAGACAGATATGATGCGCTTTTTGCGTCGTTTAGCGGATAAGGATTTGGCGCTGGATCGCGCTATGATCCCTCTTGGTTCTTGTACAATGAAGCTTAATGCAGCTGCTGAATTGATGCCTGTAAGTTGGGCTAGCATGGCCAATATACATCCCTTTGTTTCACTAGAGGATGCAGCGGGTTATTTGGAGATGATCAACCAGTTAAATGCGTGGTTGTGTGAAATTACAGGATTTGCGCAAGTTTCTTTTCAGCCAAATTCTGGTGCTCAAGGTGAATATGCTGGGCTTTTGGCTATCCGACGATATTACCAATCACGGGGAAAACATCAACGTACAGTTTGTCTTATTCCTGCATCTGCGCATGGTACAAATCCAGCCTCGGCCCATATGGCAGGGATGGAAGTCGTTGTGATAAAATGTTTAAGCGATGGTGATGTTGATGTAGACGATCTCAAGATGAAAGCGCAATTGCATAAAGATAAATTGGCCGCTCTCATGATTACTTATCCTTCAACCCATGGTGTTTACGAGGAAAGCATTAAGGAAATTTGTTCTATTATTCATGAAAATGGCGGACAAGTTTATTTTGATGGTGCTAATCTCAATGCCCTTGTGGGGCTTGCTCGTCCTGCGGATATTGGCGCTGATGTTTGTCATATGAATCTTCATAAAACATTTGCTATTCCTCATGGTGGTGGTGGTCCTGGTATGGGACCAATTGGAGTTGCAGTGCATCTCAAACCATTCTTACCAGGTCATGAACAGGATGGGACAACACATGCGGTTTCTGCTGCTCCTTATGGAAGTGCGTCTATTCTTGCAATTACATGGATGTATATTCGAATGATGGGGGCTGATGGCTTAAAATATGCAACACAAATAGCCATTTTAAATGCCAATTATATTGCTGCACGTCTTTCAGCTGCTTATTCCATTCTTTATCGGGGCAAGCATGGACGTGTTGCGCACGAATGTATTGTGGATACACGCGTGTTGAAAGAACAGTATGGGGTGAGTGTTGATGATATTGCAAAACGTCTCATTGATTATGGATTCCATGCGCCCACGATGTCGTTCCCTGTTCCGGGAACTTTAATGATTGAGCCAACGGAATCTGAACCAAAAGCAGAGATTGATCGTTTTTGTGATGCTTTACTCTCTATTGCTGAAGAAGCGAAAAAGGTTGGTAGCGGGGTTTGGCCAAAAGACAATAATCCATTGGTGAATGCCCCTCATACAGTGGCAGATACTTTAGATGATGCTTGGGCACGACCCTATTCGCGACAAGAAGCTGCTTTTCCCAACAGTTCTCTTGATCCAGCCAATAAATATTGGCCTCCTGTATCGCGTATTGATAATGTTGCGGGAGACAGAATGCTCATTTGTTCGTGTCCGCCATTGGGAAATACCTATTAAATAACAAATATGTATTTAATTTGTTTATTTGCATAAACAAAAAAGCCCACACATTTTGTGTGGGTTTGTACTTGTTGATCATGTTACTATGGAATTATTTGTCTATTTTCTAGAATTTTGCATTGTTTTTTATAACATGAGCAAAATCGAAAAAGTCGACAAAAAGCTGTATTTTGTCGGCAATAGGCATGCTCTCCTTTGCTTTCTACCGTATGACATGGTTTTAGTGACTAGGCGGCATTGGTCTAGCCAGCTAATTCATGTAAACGAGAGCGAAACCTACGGGGGATAAGTCACGTCTGTTGCATGTGTTGTGATATACTCCTTCTCACTAGGGTGACGACGACCGGTTGTAGAAAGAATAAAATCAATTTTAGTGTTTTTGATGATAAAGACACGCGAAACTCTGTTGTTGCATCTTTTCGAGTCAAGAATTGTCTAAATATTTCTCTTTAATCTGCTTTTTGTAAATATGACGCAAAAATATGTAAGAACACCTGTCAGAATGAGCAAACGCAAAGCCAAATGTATTATGGTTGTTTTTTACAAGGTATCTTATAAAAAGCCGGCACATCTTTCCACTTCATTGCAAGTCAGTTTGTGACTTTACGGCGCTGTTTTCCTAAGAGCCCGTGTTCTTTCGCTGTTACCTGTAAATCAACATCCAAACTTAACGCAGCGACATGTTTTGAGTCAGAGATTGAGAAAAAAAGAGCTTTATGAGTAGTTCCTGCTGTCTGTCTGATGAGGGCGGGGGGATTGTGTATTTCTGTTGACGTAACCTTTGAAACTGGAAGACAATCTCATTTGGGAACATGTAAAGCCGTAAAGGTGAAAATCAATCCTCAGTTTGTCATCTCCTCTTCATTCAGCTTTGCGGCTTTCAAAAGCATTTAAAGCAATATTTTTTTAATAATGGGGATTACATATTGCTCCATATTTTTATTTATTGTGTTCTTTAGTGGGGGAATGATCCTCATGTAAAACAGAACGCTCCAAAAAGAATATATTTGGGTTGTTAATTCACATGTTTGTTTTAAAGAGATATTTCGCTCCTATCCCATTTCGTGATGGCGCTTGTGAATGGTGTAAGGGTAAATCCATTGATCCCCAATCTTTACGCTTCATAACGGAGTAAGCCGGCACTATCATACACTTTGCCAGCGCCTAATGTTATAGCTCTTGGCACTATGGTTCATAAGAGGAATTATTCTTTTCTTAAATCATTTTTATCTACACATAGTCCAGCTTGTGGTATGCAAGCGAATGATTTTAATTGGGAAATTAATTTTAAAAACTTTGTAGTAGATTCTTTTTTGTTAATTTATGGGGAAAGGTTAAGTTTTTGTATTTTAGATGAAAGCTACTTCCATAAAACAGTCCATCAACTTGTCTGTTTTGAGATTTCTGTGAATGTACGGTATCTATGACCATTCTGTGTGGTTGATTGTTGTAAAATCTTTTGTAAAAGCCCCTCAATTTTCTAAAATGATGATTTTTATCAATTTATTTTTTTAAAGAGTTTTTATGTGTAAATGTATTTATAGCGGGAGCCAAGAGATGTTAGAATTTCATTGGGAAGGGTATCGGCATCTATAGATACTTTTTCAAGTGTTTGATGGGGACCAATGAGTTCTACCCAGTCACCAGTTTGAGGTTTTTGTTCAAGATCGGTCGTATCTACAATAATGGAATCCATAGAAACCCGCCCAACCATGGGAAGTTTGTGCCCGTTGAAATAAACAGTTCCTTTATTCGAAAGAGTACGGAGCCAGCCGTCTGCGTAGCCTATAGAAATGGTTGCAAGAGTGCTTGGTCTGTTGGTTATAAAGCTTTCTGCATAACCAACAGGTGCTCCTATATCAACAACGCGGCTTTGAATGACTTGGGCTTCAAGTTTTAAAACAGGTTTCAAAGGTGACGGGTGTTTTCCCCGCGGATCAACTCCGTAAAGTGCAATGCCTGGACGAACAAGATCAAAATAAAAATCTGATCCTAGAAAGATACCTCCAGAATTGGCAAAGGAAACTTTGCAAGCAGGCAATTGCGCAAGGATCGTTTTGAAAGAAGTCAATTGGGCATAATTTGATGGGTGGGTATCATCTTCTCCGTTAGAAAGATGACTAAGAATATATTTTATTTCTGCTTTTTCGAAAATTGTAGGGTGTTTGATGAGTTTTTGTAATTCTTTTTGATCTAGTCCTAATCGGTTCATATGGGTATCGATTTGAACCATTGCTGGAAATTTTTTATCTTTTTTTTGACAAATTTTTTGCCAATTTTCAATGGCATTCCAAGAGTTTAGAACAGGAACAATACCAGATTGTGCGACAAACTCTTCTGCTAAGTGTGGAAGTCCATTCAGAATGGCAATTGTGACATTTGATGGTAAAATGCTTTTTAATTGGAGTGCTTCTCTGATTTGGGCAACAAAAAAAGTGCGACAACCAGCTTGGTAAAGGGCAGGAGCAATTTTGTGAGCTCCTAATCCATAGGCATTTGCTTTTACAACTGCTGAACATTGTGTTGGAGCTACACGTTTGGCTAAAGTAATATAATTGGCAACAATGGCACTGACATCGATGGTTGCTACAGCTGTATAGAGTGATGTATTTATTTCATCATTAACGGATTTGTTCATTTTAAAAGCTTATCTGTGTTCGTGAAATACGCAGTTTTCTTTGGTTATTTTATAGAGGTTGCTTATGAGAGATGAAAGATACTGTTTGCTACGGTCAAAATCATAAGAAGCCTATGCTGCCATTAAAGTCGTTTTTTATGTAAAATGGTACTCCGGATATAAGAGATAGTTTAGTTTTATTTGTGTTGTTATCAACATGGTATCTTCTAATGATTTGTAAAACATAGACTTTTTTACTTATTTCCCCTCGTTTAGGCATATAAAAAAGAAAGCATAGTTTATTGTATTGTATCATTTTGAAGAGTGCAATGTTAGACTATTGTTGCTGGTGTGATTTTTGTGATTAAATATTGCATTGGCTGCTTGTGTAGAGAAGGTAAAATGATTAAATTAACCACGTTAAGTCAATGCATTACAAGTTTTCTAACATGAGGGGGAAGATCACTCATCTGTGCAATTTTGGATGTCGTCTCATGCACTTAAAATTATTTTTATTGAATGGAAAACAGTGTGTAAACACTTTTTGATACATTAAAACTGTTGATTTAGAAAACTCGTTGATTTGGATATTATTTGTTTTCAAGATGGATTGGGTATCCAGTATTTACTTTCTAGTCTTTGATTGGTTTTAAGTGAAATCAATTTTATCGCTTATAGAGTACACTAGACTCATTTATTTAATTTTGACATAAAAGTGTTAACCTTGAGGCTTTTGTGTTGAGAAAATTGTTGGCAGATGGTTGTGCAAGTACTATATCACGTCAAGGATTCGAAATTTAACGTTCAATAAAGATATGGGGAAGAGTATGAATACGTCTGCTACCAATGTTCCGTCAAGCATCAGCAGCGTTGTAAATTTTCCGATTCCTGAGAATGTGTTCGCCCTTACTGTCCAAGAGGTTTGTCACTATACAGATCGGTTATTTAAATTCCGTCTGAATCGTCCGGAAAGTTTTCGTTTTCGTTCGGGTGAGTTTGTTATGATCGGTTTGCCAAATGCAGAAAAGCCGATTTATCGCGCTTATTCGATTGCAAGTCCCTTTTGGGATGAACAGCTTGAGTTTTTTTCGATAAAAGTTCCAGGGGGACCTTTAACCGAGCATCTCCAAAAAATTAAAATTGGTGATACAGTTCTCATGCGTAAAAAATCTACAGGAACGCTGGTTCTTGATGCTCTTATTCCTGGAAAACGTCTTTATCTTCTTTCAACTGGGACGGGGATTGCTCCTTTTGCAAGCCTTATTCGTGATCCTGAAACTTATGAAAAATTTGCAGAAGTTGTCCTTATTCAAACAACGCGCGAAAAAAATGAGTTAATTTATGCAAAAGATCTTGTTTCCTCTTTGCAACAAGATCCACTCATTGGAGAGTATGCACAACAGTTGAGATTTTATCCTATGACTACTCGTGAAGCTTCTGAGCATATGGGCCGTATTACAACTGTGATGGAAAGTGGGGACTTTTTTGAAACAACAGGCCTTCCTAAAATTCATCCTGATGAAGATCGGGTGATGATTTGTGGTTCCATGGCTATGTTAAAAGATTGCGCAAGGATGTGTGAAAGCTTTGGTCTTGTTGAAGGGGCCAATAATGCTCCTGCTACTTATGTTGTAGAGCGCGCTTTTGTGGAGTAATGAGTGGGAAAGTTGATGCTTTATCTTCTTTCAAACCGGTACGGGGTTTTTTCTTTTTGCAAGCTTTATTCGTGAGCCTGATATTTATGAAAAATTTTCAGAAGTTGTTCTTATTTAAATAACGTGCGAAAAGAATGGGTTAATTTGTGCAAAAGATCTTGTTTCCTCTTTGCAATAAGATCCACTCATTGGAGAGTATGCACAACAGTTGAGATTTTATCCTATGACGACTCGTGAACCTTCTGAGCATATGGGGCGTATTACGACTGTTATGGAAAGTGGAGATTTTTTTGAAACAAGCGGCTTTGAAACAATAGAACTCGCAAAATTCATCCTGATGAAGATCGGGTGATGATTTATGGTTTTATGACGATGTTAAAAGATTGCGCAAGGATGTGTGAAAGCTTTGGTCTTGTTGAAGGGACTGATATTCTTGCACATTACATTATATTGTAGAAAGAGCTTTTTTCGAGGGAGAGTGAAGTTGTGATGCGGTATATGCTAATGCAGTAATCGAATCCCAATCACTTATTGCGATGAGCGGTTGGGGTGCTATCCAAGAACCACCAACGCAGAAGACATTGGGCAGTTGGAGCCATTGTGTTGCACTTTTTTGTGTAATACCGCCTGTTGGGCAAAACCGGATATCAGAGAAGGGAGATGCTAAAGCTTCGATGAAGGAAATACCCCCAGCAGCTTCAGCAGGGAAAAATTTAAGATATGAATAGCCTTTGTTTAATGCTTGCATGAGTTCACTTGGGGTCATTGCACCGGGAAGAAGGGGAATTTCACTATTTTTTGCACAATTGATTAGTTCATTGGATAATCCGGGGCTTACAATAAACTTGGCTCCAGCTTGTTCGGCTTTTTCGTAATGTGTTGTGTTGAGAATTGTGCCGGCTCCAACAATTGCTTCAGGGACTTCTTGTGTGATTTTCTGAATTGCTTTGAGGGCATTTGGTGTTCGCAAGGTGATCTCAATTGTTTTTAATCCACCTTTGACAAGAGCGCGTGTTAACGGTACAGCACTTTGTAGATTGTCAATGAGTAAAACAGGTATAACAGTTTGTCCTTGGAGATATAATAAAAGCTTTTCTCTTTTTTGGCACATGATATTTTTTCTTCTTGGTGATGATATTATTTGTATCGTTTGATTAAGCACAATATGTTAAAGAGTACATGAATAAATCTTGAAATTGAATGAAACGCGCGTTATGGCAAAACACATGGAAAAGAATTTTAAAGTTGCTGCACTTTATTGCTTTGCAGATTTGAAGCATTATCATCAATTACAAAAACCTTTGCAGGATTTATGTCAAGCAAAGGATATCAAAGGCACTCTGCTTTTAGCACAAGAGGGCATTAATGGAACAGTTGCTGGTTCTTGTGATGCGATTGAGGCATTGGTGGATTTTATTACGGCTGAGCCAGCGTTTCAAACGCCGGAGATTAAATATTCATGGGCATCAAAAATGCCTTTTCATCGCATGAAAGTGCGGTTGAAAAAAGAGATTGTGACAATGGGGGTTGAAGGGGTTGATCCGCTAAAAGTTGTTGGTACTTATGTCGATCCTGAAGATTGGAATGCTCTTATTCAAGATGAAGAGACAATTTTAATCGATACACGGAATGACTATGAATATGCGATAGGGAGTTTTCAAGGAGCGATTGATCCGCAGATTAAAACATTTCGCGAATTTCCTGAATGGGTGCGTAAACATGAGGCTGAGTTAAAGAAAAAAAAGAAAATTGCCATGTTTTGTACAGGTGGTATTCGGTGTGAAAAATCAACAGCTTTTGTTCGTGATCTTGGTTATGAGCAAGTCTACCATCTAAAAGGAGGTATTCTAAAATATTTAGAAAAAATTCCAAAAGAGAAAAGTTTATGGTGGGGTGAGTGTTTTGTTTTTGATGAGCGTGTTTCTGTTCAACATGGTCTTGAAGAATGTGGACGCGAATTATGTCGCGCGTGTCGTTCTCCTCTTAATGCTGAAAGCAAATTATCGCCTCATTATGAGGAAGGTGTTTCCTGTGATGCTTGTTATAACACGCGTAGTGAAGCCGATAGAGAGCGCTTTCGTGAGCGCCATAGGCAATTTCAATTGTTGAAATTGCGTGCAATTGATTCTCATCAAGGGACATAAGGATATCGTAGTGTAGAGTTTTAAGTTGTAGCGTTTTTCTCTTAAATTTAAGAGAGAAGAGTTTTTTAATATTGGTAGAAAAATATTTTATAAGACCGGATATTATTCGGTCTTTTTGTTTATGTTAAATTATTTGACTTATAAATAATCATTATAGATTGTTCGCTCTCCTTGACTTTATAGGATTGAGTTTTCAGATACTTTTCATTTTAAAATAGAAAAGCCGTTCACCAACAGCGCAGAGGAGGGAGATTATAGTTTAAGAGAAAAGCGTATAAATAAGATGTGATTAATAAGAGGAGATGAAAAAGCAGATGCTAGGTGGAAAAATAAAATGATAATAGGAGTTTATGATTTCAGAATTTAATATAATACATTAATTTATAATGATAATTTATTATTCATTTGAATAAAAGAGTTCAATATTGTGAACTTTGTTGCTTTCAGATTAGATGAGAACGAATCGCGTAAAATTCATTCACTTGTACGTTGCAAATGGGAGTAACGTGTGGACAAAAATCATTTTAGATAAGGTGTTATGAAACATTTCAATGTACGAGTTTCTGCAATATTGGAAGTTGGCAGATAGAATGGGAGCGTTTGTTTTTAATTTCATAAGTATAAAGAGGGTGAGATGTAGTTGATCTATATCATACAAGCTATATTATACGGGGATTTCTTCATGATATTTTGCTTAAGCGATGCTGTGAAATGAATGTGGAAGCAGGGATGTTTTTAGGATGTAAATGAGAAAGATAATGGTGTTTTGTTGGGGGAAGGACACGTTATCTTTAAAGACTATGGTGCTTCAGTCGTTACTATCCTCAGTCTTCAATGTTGGTCATCTTTGCATTTGAGAGGATATATAAGAGGTACTCCTTTTTTCAATTGTTTTTTATTTCTGATGCGCAAAAGAATGATTTTAATTGATTCATTGTAAGAGGGTTGAAATAAGAGGATTTTATAATGGAATTTTTGTTTAAGGGTACAATAATAAATTATCATTATAAATTAATGTCTTGAGTAATTTATTTTGCGTTATTTTCTGCTGCGGATATTAGGAGATAGAATAGGGTCAAGAAACAAGGGGCTTTAAACGCAAGACAGTGATTTATGTTGCACGGATAATGTAAGGGGTGTGATCTCATGAAAGCGGATGGATGGCTTTGTCTGGGGAGAGTGTTGTTTTTTCGCATCATTTTATCTTTAAGAATTAAAAAATGTTTAAAATTAAAAAAATGATTGAAATGAGAAAGAATTCGTTTTATAGGATGCCTTGCCCAAAGTCGCACGTGCCTGTGGGTGTCCGCTGGTTCTCAAATGGTGAGATTAACCGGTACGGTACCTGGAACTAACCGCTCCAGTCATTCTTACAGCCAATTGCAAGAATGAGGACATCTTGAAGCAACGACGGTGCGGGCCTTTCTGGTGTCTTCCAGTTTTTAAATGCTGGGATAACTATAGAGGCACACCTCATTGCCTTCAGTGCGGAAGTGGTTTTCTCAACTCCAATCAAAAAGGCAGATAAAATAGAATAACGCGGCTTCGCGCTGTTCTTTCGCTGCATGCAATGCTAATTTCTGATTTTTTGTAATCAGAATGGGGATAGTTGTTGTGTGTTTTTTGTCCTTTAGCTTTTGGCAGCTTTGGCTGTCCAAGCATAGAGTGGGGGAGCTTTCCCTCAAGGAGAATTGCAGATGGCAACGCAACGTATTCGCGATTTTCTTGCAACACATCGTTCTGAAGGTCCATGCTTAATTGTTGACCTTGATGTTGTTCGTGACAACTATTTAAATTTTGAAAAAGCTCTGCCGCAGTCTCGTATTTTTTACGCAATAAAGGCAAATCCAGCTCCTGAAATCTTGCGTTTGCTAAGTTCTTTAGGATCTTCTTTTGATGCGGCTTCTGTTGCAGAAATTGAAATGGCTTTAAAAGCAGGTGCAACGCCAGAGCGTATTTCTTTTGGAAATACGATTAAAAAAGAGCGTGATATTGCACGAGCATATGCATTGGGAGTTTCACTTTATGCCGTTGATTGTGTGGAAGAAGTGGAAAAAATTGCGCGTGTTGCTCCAGGAGTGCGTGTTTTTTGCCGTGTTCTTACCGATGGAAAAGGTGCAGAGTGGCCATTGTCACGCAAATTCGGTTGCGTTCCAGAAATGGCGGTTGATGTTCTAAGACGCGCACACCAATTGGGTTTGCAAGCCTATGGTGTTTCTTTTCATGTTGGATCTCAGCAGGTTGATTTGAGTGCGTGGGATCGTGCTTTATCGGATGCTTCTACAGTTTTTAAGCGCTTGGAACAAGAAGGCATTTCACTGAAATTGGTGAATATGGGCGGCGGTTTTCCAACCCGTTATTTGAAAGATGTCCCTACAGAACAAGCTTATGGTACAGCAGTTTTTGATTCATTGAAAAAGCATTTTGGTAATCGTATCCCTGAGACGATTATTGAGCCAGGACGTGCGATGGTTGGCAATGCTGGTGTTATTCGTACAGAAGTTGTTCTAATATCTAAAAAAGCTGATAATGATAATGTACGATGGGTTTATCTTGATATTGGAAAATTTAATGGTCTTGCTGAGACTATGGATGAAGCCATTCGTTATCCTATTGAGACACCTCATGATGATAAGGTAATGGAGCCTTGTATTTTGGCTGGACCAACATGCGATTCGGCAGATGTTCTCTATGAAAAAACACCTTATCTGCTTCCTCTATCCCTAACGATAGGAGATGAAATATTGATTCATGGAACGGGTGCTTACACGACAACTTACGCATCGGTTGCTTTTAATGGTTTTGAGCCTTTACGATCATATGTAATCTGAGGTTTCCTTTTAACTATAGTTTTTTTAGACTTTTTGCTATGCTCGTCATGGCGCTATAAGAGGGCGGTTATAGAGATGAACATGATGAACTTTCAAACAAAAGATGGGGCATGTTTTACACTTTTATTGGAGCAAGAAGCCGATAAGCCTTATCGAGAAATTTTGCTTGATTCAACGATGGGGTATGGACGTAAACGTAAATCATCAGAGGCTTTACGTCGTGGACGGTTAGCTGCTCAAGGGCTCTCTTTTGTGGTTAAAAATGTGCTTGGAGAGCTTGTGGGAAGTGTCCGTCTTTGGCATGTTTCTTTTTCTAAAGGAAAAAATGAAACACAACATGCTTTACTTTTAGGCCCCTTGGCTGTTGCGTCTGAATGTGCTGGTATGGGAATAGGATCAATTTTAGTCCGCCATGCAATTGAAACAGCAAAAAAATTGGGATATGGCGCCATTTTGCTGGTAGGGGATTTTGAATTTTATCAACGTTTTGGCTTTTCAAATAGTTTAACAGAAAATTTGGCAATGCCTGGTCCTTACGAAAAGCATCGCTTTCAAGCGTTGGAACTGATACCACATTATCTTTCTGGGTGTTATGGCACTTTGGTTCCTAGTGGAGAACGAGAAGTTTCAAATCGTTTTCAGCATCATAAAGTGGCTTGAAGATAGTGTTTATTTGTTTTTTAACAGCTGGCATTGAGGAGAGCATACTGTTTTGGCTAGAGCCAAAGTATTTAGCGGTACAAAGTTTTTGGGGAGTTGTATTGCGATTTTATTATATGGCTGGTTTCTTATTTTTGATGATTTCAGTTCAGTGAGTAAGAATATATTTTAAGCTCATTTTTTGAAATAGCGTCCTATTTTATAATATTAAAGGAACCGGATTTTTGAGTGGTTTTGTATTCTTTCAAAGCCAGTATCATCATACAGTTTTCCAGTTTCCAATATTGTTGGTAGATCTTGCATCGAAACGGTTGGATATTTTACTTTTTTCTTAAACAGTTTTTTTCTTTGCTTTTTATGTGCAAGGGAATGGTTTTGATTGATTCAATAGAGAGATATTTTGAGAAATTTTATACAATTTTAGCGCTTGTTGAAAAAGAAAAATATGCAGCAGTAGAATCAAAATTATAAATACTAGCTTTTTTAAAAGAGTGTAAAAAAAATAAAATTACATGAGCAGCTTTGTTGAAAAAAAATATATCATTACTTTTTTGCTATAAAGGTAAATCGTTTTGCAATTGGCATGAGAGGATCAAATACAAAATGATTTTTTCATGTAAAATTTTGCATTCAGAATCAAAAAACGTTGCTCTACACATTATAAGGGAAATAGGTGTGTGAATAAAAATCACAAGAATCATAAATCTTTTATGAATATTCTTGTAAGACTCAAAAGAGTAAAGGGCAAAGAATCTTTTAATCGTTTGTGCCCTATGGTGATAAATCAAAAATCTTATAGAAATAGCTGCTTTATCTTTATAGTGTGGAGCGCGTTAGGTAAGATCGTTGTTTACCTATCATCTAAAACAATTTTTGTATGCGAGAGGTTATTTTAAAAGTGCGTAAAGAGCCCGCATTGAAAAGAATTTTTATCAGAAGAATCATTTAGAATCACGTATTTATTTATACTGTCTCTTGAGAAAAGATAAAGTGCATAGGAAGCGAGGAAAGTGATAAGGATAAAAAATATTTCTCAATTGTAATTAAGCTTAGTGATTTGGTGGTGAATCCATGAGAGGTGGTATTTTTTTGAGAAACATGGTCATAAATGTCAAAACACCAAAGATGATGGTTATGATAAAGAAAATATCACTAAAAGCCATAATCATTGCTTGTATGCGTACCATATTAAACAATTGAGAAAGAGCCAGGGTATAGGAATCAAAGGTTTCTGTTTTGAATAATAAAATAAGCTTTGAAAGCATTTCAGTTGCTTGTCTGTTTGCGTGGTTAAGGGTTTCGGCTATTCGTTCATAATGGAAGTCCGTGCGTTTTGTCATGAGCGTGCTGATAATGGCAAGTCCCACAGCACCACCTAGATTCCGTGTGAGATTAAAGAGTCCAGAAGCATTTTGCATTCGTTCTGGTGGGAGTGTTCCCAATGCAATATTATTAATAGGAACCATACATAACATTACAGAAGCACCACGGAAAACTTGCGGCCAAAAAAGCTGCCAAAAATCCCACTTATCTGTGATAGTGCTTGCCATCCAAGTGCCTATTGCAAAACCAAAAAGTCCTATTGCCATCATTACACGTGCATCCATTCGTGCTGAAAGGAATCCTGCAAGGGGAGCCGTTAATAACATGACGAATCCTGAAAGAAACAATGTTTCTCCAATCATAAGGGCATCGTAATGGCGGATTTGGCTCAAATAGACAGGATAAAGGTACGTGAGTCCATAAAGACCTATACCCAGTGAAAAGGAAAAAATGGATGCAGCTGAAAAATTAAAATTAGAAAAAGTAGAGAGATCTACAATGGGTTCTTTTGCTGTAAAAGCACGCCAGAAGAACAAGGCGGCAGCAAGAATCATGATAATAAATAAATTCCGAACCAGCCTATCATTCAGCCAATCATGACGTGCGCCTTCTTCTAGTACATACTCTAAAGTTCCTAGAAAAACAGCCATAGAAATGAGCCCCAACCAGTCAAATTTAGCCATGAGAGATGGATTTGCTTTATCAAAATCAATCAACTTCCAAGCGAGAATTGAAATAATAATCCCAAAAGGCACATTAATGAGAAAAAGCCAGTGCCATGATAAGATATGACAAAGATAACCTCCGACCGTTGGACCAATAGTGGGGGCTAATGTTGCGACTAGTCCAACAATAGGGGTAACAATTGGGCGTTTGGAAGGAGGAAAAAGAACATAAGAGGCGACAAAAACGCTTGGGATAATTCCTCCACCAATAAAACCTTGCAATGCACGGTAGATAATCATCTCTCCAATAGATGTTGCTGTTGCACAAAGAACAGAAGTAATCGTAAACCCGATCGCTGATATGGTGAAGAAAACACGTGTTGAAAGCAATCTTCCTAAGAATCCAGAAAGGGGCAACATGATGACTTCAGCGATGAGATAGGAGGTTTGAACCCATGAAATTTCTTCAGAGCTCGCAGAAAGACCAGCTTGAACTTCGGCTAAAGAGGAGGCAACGATTTGTATATCCAAAATGGCCATGAACATGCCAAAGGCCATAACTATGAAAATCACAATGCTACGGATTTCTATGCGCTCTTGAGACTGTATGGGCTTTGGTATTGAAGATGTCATAATAATGAGGTCATTTGCTTGTTATTATAAGAGACTTTTATCTTGTGGTTTTGTACGTGTATCAACTTCTACTGAAACACTCATTCCTGCTCGGATATGTCCGGTCTTTAAGACTTCTTCTGGAATAGAAATACGTACAGGAATGCGTTGGACAATCTTTGTAAAGTTACCGGTAGCGTTTTGTGGAGGAAGAAGAGAAAAAACAGCACCTGTTGCCGGTGAAATAGAAAGCACTGTTCCTGTAAAGCCCTCCTTTTTGAAGGCATCAACAGAAATATAAGCCTTTTGTCCCGCATGAATATTTTGCAACTGTGTTTCTTTATAGTTTGCTTCAATATAAAGTGCATGGATGGGGACTAACGCTGCAAGACGTTGGCCATTTACAACAAAATCTCCCGTTTTTGCTGTTAAATTTCCTATGATTCCATCAAATGGCGCGCGTATAATGGTTGAATCAAGGTCACGTTGTGCTTTTTCACGCGAAAGTTCTAAACTCTTTGTTTGGCTTTCTGTTTCACTTCGTTGTGCTTCTAGCACTCGAATATTGGCGCGTGCTGCAGCGATTTGTGCATCTGCACGGTTAACATTTGCGATAGCTTGTTCATAAGCTGATTTGGCATCATCAACATCAGATTGAGGGGCATAACGATTGGCTTTCAGTTCTGTTACACGTTTTAAGGTGAGTTGTGCATTGGTTGCTATGGCTGAAGCGGCTGCTTTTTGCGCTTTTGCATCATCTAAAGCACTATGAGCGGCTGTGATTTGTGCATCAATGCGTAGAAGTGTTTTTTTCTGTGTGTCAAGATGCGCTTCTGTTTGATTCAAGGCTATTTGATAATCACCATTGTCTAAGTAAAATAAAACATCGTCCTTTTTTACAACTTGGTTGGCTTTAATGGCAATTTTTTCAATATATCCATTTAATTTAGTCGCAATAGCGGCTATATCTCCTTGCACATAGGCATCTTCAGTGGATAGCATATAACGCCATTGCGTTATCCATTTGTAGCTAAACCAAAGCACAAAAAGTGCAAAGACAATAAGAAGAGCCTTGATTACTTTTTTTCGTTTCGTTTTATTGAAATTTTTGGTTGAAAAAATTGTCTCAGATACGGACATGATTTTATACTTTCAATATTTATGTTCTAACGAGTATAATAAGCCTCTCACTCTAAGGTAGGGTGATATATGCACGGACGATAAGAGCTTTTCAAACAATAAGGCGATCCCTGGTACATAATGTTAAATATATAAACTTGCAAGTTAGAGATCTTGTTTTCAAGTTAGCGGTCTTATTTTATTGCGCATTTTTTACAAAGCCCTCGTACTTCTAAGGTGCTTTTATGTGCTTGGAAGTCAACAGCTTGAACCATCTGTTTTAAACTTGATACAATCGTTTGATTTTGTATTTTGTTGACTGTGCCACAGTTTAGGCATCTTCAGTGGACAGCATATAACACCATTGCGTCGTCCACTTATAACTAAACCAAAGTACAAAAAGCGCAAAGACGATAAGAAGAGCCTTGATTACTTTTTTTCGTTTCATTTTATCGAGATTTTTTGTTGAAAAAATTGTCTCAGATACGGACATGATTTTATACTTTCAATATTTATGTTCTAACGAGTATAATAAGCCTCTCACTCTAAGGTAGGGTGATATATGCACGGACGATAAGAGCTTTTCAAACAATAAGGCGATCCCTGGTACATAATGTTAAATATATAAACTTGCAAGTTAGAGATCTTGTTTTCAAGTTAGCGGTCTTATTTTATTGCGCATTTTTTACAAAGCCCTCGTACTTCTAGGGTGCTTTTATGTGCTTGGAAGTCAACAGCTTGAACCATCTGTTTTAAACTCGATACAATCGTTTGATTTTGTATTTCGTTGACTGTGCCACAGTTTTCGCAAATTATAAACGTTGTAAGTTCATGTTGACAGTTTTCAGGGTGTAAACAGACCATAAAGGCATTTGCACTTTCAAGACGATGAATACACTTTAACTGTACGAGTTTTTCTAACGCACGATAAACTTGGAGAGGTGCGCGAAAACCTTCTTCGCGTAAGTGATTGAGAATCGCATAAGCACTTAAAGGCCCTTTTGCATTTTTTAAAGTATTTAAAACCAATGTTTGGTTACGCGTCAGTTTAGATGACATTGACATCTTCCTTTTGCTCCCATGGAAAAGCATAAAGCGTGTAAGATATTTATGCAATGGTGATTATAGAATATGTACTCTATTTTTAGCCTTTTACATGACATCATTGCGATATGTAAGACAAGTTGCAACCGTTGTGAGGGGAGGGGTATTATAATCTGAAAGCCGCTGCTATCCAGCAAGAAACTTTTATACGCTTCTTAATTTTACCAATTAATGTTTTGAAATAGGATTTTTTGTTCAATATTTCATTGGTAAAGTTTGGGTTATTTTATTTAAAAAAAATAAAAA
>NZ_JBHIQC010000021.1:0-21655 GCF_042196385.1 Bartonella sp. AP150HLJHH
TGATTCGCAATCATTAAGAGACGTGTTGCAAAATCCTATTCCCTAACTTTTATTTACGCGTCCCTCACTGTAAAAAATATATGGAAAATCAATAAATTATTTTGGATAAAAAAGAACATGGTGCCCAAAAGAGGATTCGAACCTCCACGCCTTACGGCACAGGTACCTGAAACCTGCGCGTCTACCAATTCCGCCATCTGGGCTTATAAAATTCATCTAAGCGTATGAAGCAACTCTGTCAATAAAATTATAGAATTTATTTTTTCAGCTTAAAACGATAGCATTGAACTTTTGAGGGAGATCATGATTTTAGAAGTTTAAGGTGTGAGGACTGTCTTTGATAAAATTGTTGAATCCGGATTAAATGTGTAAATAATAGGAATGCCGGTCGCTAATTCTTGAGATATAATTTCCTCACCGGAGAGACCTTCAAGCGCCATAATAAGAGCACGAAGAGAATTTCCATGTGCTGCGATCAAAACAGTTTGGGAGCGCAAAATATAAGGCTGGATATGGTAAAGATAATAAGGCCAGATGCGTGCACCGGTATCGCGTAGGCTTTCTCCATTCGGCGGCGCAATCGTATAGGAGCGGCGCCACATTTGCACTTTCTCCTGCCCCCATTGTTGGCGTACTTCATCTTTATTTAAACCAGAAAGATCACCATAATTACGTTCATTTAATGCGGGATTTTTTATCACTTCTAAATCTGATTGTCCCATTTGCTCTAAAATGTGCTGAGCGGTTTTTTGAGCTCGCTGTAAGGCAGATGTATAAGCGATATCAAACCTCAAACCATATTCTTTCAGTTTTTTTCCTGCTGCTATCGCTTCTGCATGACCTTTTTCTGTTAAATCGGGATCTTTCCAACCGGTAAAAAGGTTTTTGAGATTCCATTCACTTTGTCCATGACGAATTAGTGTAAGTATGCGTCCCATTATAAATTGCCTCTATTCTATTGATTGTTTAAAATTCATCGTTCAATCCCAAAACATCGAACATTGAATAAAGACCGCTTTCATGATTTTGTGCCCATAAAGCTGCTTTTAATGCGCCATTGGCAAAGATAGAGCGTTCTTGCGCTGTATGTGAAAGAACAATGCGCTCATTGGAACCAGCAAAAATGACACTGTGTTCTCCAACAACTGTCCCACCACGTGAACAGGAAAAGCCAATGGCGCCTTTTTTGCGTTTACCTATATGACCATTGCGTTCGTTGACACACACATTTTTAAGCATAACATTGCGGCCTTCAGCTGCTGCTTGGCCAAGAAGAAGGGCTGTTCCAGAAGGAGCATCAACTTTGTTAGCGTGATGCATTTCATAAACTTCGATATCAAAATCATCGGCTTCTAATGCTTTAGCGGCTTTCTTTACAAGGTTGGCTAAAAGATTTATTCCAAGGCTCATATTTCCGGATTTGACAATTGTTGTATATTTCGCAAAATCTGCAATTTTTTCTTCTTCTGTTTTGCTAAATCCTGTGGTGCCAATAATATGGACAAGGCTTTTTTGAGCAGCGTAGTTAGCATAAAGAATACTGGCTTCTGGTTGTGAAAAATCTAAAATACCTTCTGTATTAGAAAAGGCATTTTCGGGATTGTCAGTGATACTAATCCCAAGAGAATCTGAACCAATTAAGGCACTGGCATCTTTTCCTACAAACGGTGAGCCTTTACGTACAAGAACAGCACAAAGCTCTACATCTTTCCTCTGCTGGATTGCTGTAATGAGTTCACGTCCCATTCTTCCATTTGCACCAACAACTGTAAGGCGCATTTTTATCTCCTTATGATACTTTACTGTGCAGTATAGGCAAATTCTTGCCTTCTTTCCAATGGTTCTTTTTCTTTATAGAAATTTTTTTCCTTCTTTAATTTATCTTGTTGTGCTGTAAAACACTGTTGTTTAGAGCAAGTGATATAAGATCTACAAATTTAAATAGAGATGTTTTTCGTTAGAGTGTGAGATGAATATTCTTAAGTAAGGTTTGCTTATGAAACCTTATGAAGATTGTGCATTACTTTACGCTTTTTTTTCGTTCTTTAAAGGGGAGCGTTCTTCATGCAAAATAAGATCTCTCAAACAAAATAGACCTATGTTGTCAATTCATGCGCTTTTCTTAAAGAAATATTTATCAATTCTTCTAAACTTATTTTATGATAGTGCTCGTGAGTGGTATCACGAGAGAATATCCATGAATAATATAAAATCTATTCTGCGCCACTATCTTTATGCTTCATAAATAGAGCAAATCAACATTATCATACGTTTTGTTAGCCTTTAATGTTTTAACTTAGTCATTTTCACTCATCAATTCCATTTGTGACGCATAAGAAAACGATTATTTATCATTGTATATCAATACGTTATCCATAAATAAAATCACGTAAAAGGGGGGCAAGGGCTAACAAGAAGTTGGATTGTTTACACACGAGAGTTGGGCGGATTCTTCATCTTTTAGGAAAGTCAGTTGAAAAAATTATTATGTTGTAAAAACGCATGATGAGGCTTTGTTTATTATAGAGAAAATAGGATATATATTATGCAATGCGTTTTTTCATATATTGGGGAGAATGGAGTATAACATGCGTTAAGTATTGTTATTTTATTTGCCTAGCTTCTAATGATGCTACAGCTCTTGTATTTAAAGAGAGTCTTTAAAATCCTTTCTTAAGTATTTTTTATCCCTGTGCTGATCTTTTTTGTGACACGATAAGAAAGTGATTTTTGTGATTCAATTATAATGGGTTTTATTCTCTGTTTAATACGATCATAAATCAATATATTATTATATTGTTTATACGCATGCATAAAAATTCATAAACCTATAAATATCCTTTAGATAAAATATCACTTTTATTTTTGTTTGTGAGAGAAGGCTAGAAATCAAGATCTGCATAGTGAGCACTTGCAACAATTCCGCGGACGCGATCTGTTAAAAGAGAACGAAAAGAAGGGCGTGATTTAATTCTCATATACCAGTCTTTGGCAGCAGGAGATTGTTCCCAGTCAATTTCCCCTAGAAAGTCAAGTACAGAAATAGAGGCTGCTGCTGCTAGATCTGCATAGGACAAGGCAGAACCGACTAAGCTATCGCGAGAGGCACAGAGCCAATTGAGATAGTTCATATGTGGTAAAATATTGGCACGTGCATTGCGTAAAATTTGTGAATTAGGAGCACCACCGCCAATGGCAAGTGGCATTTCACGTTTATGGATTCGTTCTCGTACGATATGGCGCGTTGCTTCATTTTCGAATTTATTTAAGAACCAGTCATTGAGACGGCGTACTTCCGCACGATCTAAAGGATTTTCTGGAAAGAGCTTATTTTCTTGTCGTAAACTTCCATGTGTTTCGTCTAAATATTCGCAGATAACAAGAGGACCTGATAATGGAACCTCGTGTTCATCGAGAAAAACAGGAACATGACCAGCGGGATTGAGGGCTAGAAATTCGTGTCTTCTTGCCCATTCATATTCTTCAATCAGTTGAGTGGTTACACCATATTCCCCAAGAATGAGGCGTATGAAGCGCGAGGCAGAGGATAGGGGAGAGTGAAAAAGTGTCAGCATAATTTACACTATCAAATAGAGTTGAAGAGAATTCTTTCAAGTAATCATTTTTATAAAGATGCTTGACTAGAAGTACAAGATCATTAGTAGTTGCTAGTAATTATAATTAATAAATTGTTAATGACTAGGAATTGTTCTCTTATGCGATGGTTTGCAAAATGGCAGCACGTAATTCTTCTAAACCGATAGCTTTTTCTGAAGAGGTTACAAGAAGCTCAGGATAAGCTGCTGGGCGTTTAAGAAGCTTTGTTTGTGTGCTCATAATTAATTTTTCCAAAGCATTTGATTTGATTTTATCGCTTTTTGTCAAAACAATGTGATAAGAAACAGCTGCTTTATCAAGGAGAGCAAGAACATCTTCATCATTATTTTTGATTCCGTGCCGTGAATCAATCAAGATATATACACGTTTTAACGTTGTGCGCCCCCGTAAATAGCTAAAAATCAAATTTGTCCACGCATCAACAAGATTTTTAGGAGCAGCAGCAAAACCATAACCAGGCATATCTACTAATGCTAGAGGGGGAAGGTCTCCTAGTTGCCCACTGAATCCATCGGGGACAAAATAATTAAGCTCTTGAGTCCGTCCTGGTGTATTTGAGGTACGTGCTAAGCTTTTTTGTTGGACGAGTGCGTTGATTAAAGATGATTTTCCAACATTGGAACGACCTGCAAATGCAATTTCTGGTGGTCCTTCAGGGGGGAGAAAGCGTATTTCTGGTACACCACGAATAAAAATCCAATTGCGAGAAAAAATTCCAGAAAGGGAAGAATCTCTTGTCATTCATGCACTTCTTTTTTGGGTGATCTTCTCCAGATGGCTTTCAGATTATCAAAAAGCTCAATTTTAACTCCTTGGCGCTTCATCATGATACCTTGCTGAATGATTGATAATATATTGTTCCATGCCCAATAGATGACGAGACCAACAGGGAAAGAGGCGAGCATAAAAGTAAAGACAACAGGCATCCATGTGAATATCATCGCTTGGGTTTGGTCTTGAGGAGCAGGATTCATACGCATTTGTAAAAACATCGTTATTCCCATAATCAAAGGCCATGCACCAATCATAAGAAATGTTGGCGTTGTATATGGCAAGAGACCAAACAAGTTAAAAAGAGAAGTTGGATCGGGTGCCGCTAAATCTTTAATCCAGCCAAAGAAAGGGGCATGGCGCATTTCAATAGTGATATAGAGAACTTTATAAAGAGCAAAGAATATTGGGAATTGAACCAACATTGGCCAACAGCCTGCAAGGGGATTTATTTTTTCGGTTTTATATAGATCTATTATTGCCTTTTGTTGTTTGGTTTGGTCATCGGGATACTTTTCTTTTATTTCTAGCAACCGCGGTTGTAAAAGCTTCATGCGTGCCATAGATTTATAAGATTTATTGGCTAGAGGGAAAAGAAGAGTTTTTAAGAGAACTGTGACAAGAAGGATGGCGATACCAAAATTCCCTGTTTGTTTATAAAGAATATCAATGAGGGAAAACATTGGTTTGGTGATGAAATCAAACCAGCCCCAATCAATTAAAAGAGCAAACTTTTTTATTTTTAGGTCATTTTGATAATTATTAATAATTTCAACTTGTTTTGCACCAGCAAAAAGACGATTTGTAACAGTTTTTGTTTCATTTGGGGCAATCGTTAAAAGCGACCCTAGCAAGTCAGACTGATAATGCGTTTGCAAACGATCAAAATAAATAAAACGGCTTGTATATTCTTTATTTTGCGGGGGAATAACTGCTACAGCCCAATATTTATCGGTAATACCAATCCAACCTCCTGTTACTTTGGAAAAAGTCATGCTTTTTTGCCCATTATCAGGATTTGGGTCAAGCTCTGCTAAGGTTTTATATTTTTCAGTTTTGAGCGAATCTCCTGCAATACCTATCATACCTTCATGAAGTAAATAGGTTGCATTTGTATGTTCTGGTGGTGCAGCACGTGCAACGCGGGCATAGGACGAGAGATGTATTGGTTGATCACTTTCATTGCTGATAGAATCCTCAATGGTAAACATGAAATGATTATCAACAGAAAGGGTCCGCCGGAAGATTTGTCCCTGTCCATTATTATAAATTAAAGTGATGGGTGTTGAAGGAGTCAGGATTGTATTGTTTCCCTCTATTTGCCATTTTGTATCCGATTGTGGCAAGGCTTTTGCTGGCAAAGACGCACTTGCAAAACCAAATTCAGCAAGGTAGGTTGTTTTGAAACCTTTAGGATTTAGCAAATCGATTTCCGGTGATTTTTTATCGACTGTTAAACGATATTTTTTGAGGTGAAGATCATCAAATTGTGCACCAACAAGATTAATAGAGCCTTCCAGTTCATTGGTTTTGATCGCAATACGCTCTGTTTTGTCCAATACAGCTTTCCGGATTTCAGGTGTCATGGGCTGTTCGATGATAGATGTAGCTTGATACGTTGAGGTATCATCAGAAAAATCTGTCGTGGTAGTAGAAAGGGCTGATTGTTGTTTTGACAATTGCTGTGCGATGACTTGTTGTTTTTGTAACTTTGCTTGTTTGGGAGCAACATGAAGAAATTGCCATGCGATGAGCACTACGAAAGATAAGCCAATAGCGATAAAGAAATTGCGATTATATTCCATCCGTACACCCTTGTTGTTGTTGCTGATGTTTAATTTTTGGTTTTATTCGCCGATTTAATTCACTAATCAAGGATGTAAAAGGTGCATGTAACACATCACGGTACGCTACAATGACATAGTCTGTTCCTGCTTCCATGTGGTTTGTTACACCAACTCTTACGGCCTCACGCAAGCGCCTTTTGATACGATTACGTTTCACAGCGTTACCGTTTTTACGGGTAACAGTGAAGCCTACACGTGCAAAAAGAGAATTTTTTCTTTCTGTTGTTTGTTCACGAGATTTAACTTCGAGCAAAAATAAAGGACCACGTCGTTTTTCTCCTGTACGGACAGCCAAAAAGTCTGCTCTTTTGCGAATACGGCAGGGATGTTTTTTCTTCATAAAAGAATATTTCGCAATTTCATTAAATGCCTGCAAGCAGACATTGTAGGTTCATAATAAAAGTTTCACAACGAAGAAACGATGAGCAATCCTCAACGGTTGTGAAAATTTAAATGGTTAAGCAGAAAGCCGCTTACGTCCACGAGCACGTCTTGCAGCAATAACTTTACGTCCTCCTGCTGTGGCCATGCGTGCACGAAACCCATGGCGGCGTTTACGGACAAGTTTAGAGGGTTGGTAAGTACGTTTCATTTATTTAAATACCGCGGAGTGCGGCCCTTCTTAATCTTCGTTTTATGAGTAGTTATGCGCGAGATAAACAATTTTATCCTATCATATGGCTGTTAACCCATAAGGAAAAATATAAAAAAAGTCAATCTTAGATTGTTTTTCTCTCTCTTGAAAGAATACAAAACACCTTATAACTATCTGTAACGCTTTTTACAATACTGTAGGAGTGTTAGAAAATAACGATTGAATCTACAGAACATAAATGGCTAGGGCCTTAAATAATTAAAGAAGGTGTGACTAATTACTGCTATGCTCAATTTAAAATATCCTTTAAGATTAAGAGTTTTTTTCAGTTTTTATTTTTACAAAATTTTTATCAGAATATTCATTAAAGTGGTTGTAACACAAACGTGATTGATAGGATTTTATAGCAGATTTTATGTTTGAGCTTCTTTATTTTAAGGATGGTTTCATATTTTTAAAGAGATAAGAGATGTATACTTTATAATGCTGAGTAAAGTAGAAAATTATCAAGTGATGAACAAAATTATCAGGTGATGAACCTTGTAAGTATTTTTCGTTCTTATGCTTATATTTGCTAGTATTTTTATAGAGAGGAAAGAACATGGATCTTATCACAAGTGAGGCTGTCCGCAACGTATTACGTACAATCAAAGGACCAGATCTTGAAAGCGATATTGTGTCGTTGGGTCTTCTTTCAGAAATATTGATTGCTGATGGTAAGGTTTTCTTTTCCATTACAGTTCCTGATGGAGGTGTGCAAAAATGGGAATCATTGCGTCGTTCTGCTGAAAAGGTGGTATGTGCTTTGGAGGGAGTGAAATCTGCTGTTGTTACACTTACAGCAGAAAAAATAACAAAGACAGCACCTAGTCGGAGAGCCAATCTCTTACCGATCAAAATGCCCATAGAAGGTGTGAGGCATGTGATTGCTGTTGCTTCTGGAAAAGGAGGGGTCGGGAAATCTACGATGGCAATAAATATCGCCTTAGCTTTACAAGATTCTGGTTTCAAGACGGGGGTGATGGATGCTGATATTTATGGTCCTTCGTTGCCACGTTTGACAGGACTTGTTAATCAAAAACCACAGCTTATTGGAGAAAAAAAGCTTCAACCTCTTGAAAAATTTGGACTGAAATTGATGTCGATGGGATTTTTGGTGGAGGAAGAAAAGCCGGTGGTCTGGCGCGGTCCTATGGTTATGGCAGCTGTAACGCAATTGTTACGAGATGTTGTATGGGGCCCTTTGGACGTTTTAGTCGTTGATATGCCGCCCGGTACAGGGGATGCACAATTAACGCTTGCCCAACAGGTACAATTAACAGGTGCGTTGGTTGTTTCTACGCCCCAAGATCTTGCTTTAGTGGATGCGCGTAAAGCAATAGAAATGTTCATGAAAGTTAATGTTCCTATTCTAGGACTCATTGAGAATATGAGTTATTTTATCGCTCCTGATACGGGAAAACGCTATGATATTTTTGGCTATGGTGGTGCACGGGCAGAAGCAGAACGTCGAGAAGTCCCTTTCTTAGCGGAAATACCGCTTGATGCAGCTTTAAGATTTTCTTCAGATGAGGGAATCCCTATTTTTGTTGCTAAGTCTAGTGAAGAGCATGCTAAACTATATCGTAAAATTGTTGATCAAATAAAAAATCAACTCTTTTGAATGGGGGGGTGTTTAAGAGAGTTTATTAAAACACAATCATGAAAGACATAAAAATAGTCGCTTCTTTGTAAGAGGAAGTTTTAATGTGTGAATGGAATATATAGGTTAAATAAACAAAAAATTATTCATGCGTTTGGATAACCTGAAGGGGAACAAAATTGAAGAGCTAGAGCCGTGAGGTAGAAAAAATATTGGACTTGAGGCAAAAAGAAGAAGACCGAAAATAAAAATAATTTAGAAAAATTGTAAAAGGTTGTAAAAAATATTTTAAAAATCATTTTTTGATACGAGTTTTCTTGATATAAATCTTAAAATTTCTTTTTAGAAGCATTCATTTTTTGCAAAGTAGCTTCAAGAGCCATTGTTAAAGCATTCCTTCCCCCTTGTTGAGAAAAGTAATTTGACAAAAATTCATTTGTTCCACCCTTTGTTGAAAACTCTTTTTCAAGCAGTGAAAAATCGAGAGATACAGAACGATCCGTTGCTATAGTTTTACGCATTTCATCTGTAAGATTTCCAAACATCATGGTAAGGAATTCTGCTGATTGTTGTTTTTTTAACCCTTGTGTTATAAACCATTGATGGGCAGTTTCTATAAAATTAAAATATACTCCCATAAGTGAACCAGCTGTCATAAAAAGATTAAACTGCTCTTCCTTATCCAGCACCAATGTGCCCCCCAATGCATCAAATAAAGTGCGTAAAAAGGGATGATTGGGATAGATTGGTGTCAAATTTTTGCATTCTGCAACAAAAGGTAATGGAACAGCACGATAAACTTTATGATTAATCCACTCTTCTATTTCTGCTGCTTTTACCATAGCAAGTACGGAAATAATCAGCTGTTCTGGACGAAAACGAAGAGAGCACAAAACGTCTTCTGCAATTTGGTTGGGCAAGCAAAGAAAAACACAATCACTAACATCGAGCAACGCTTGGTTATTTTCAGCAATCATAACTTTATCATAAGTACGTGAAAGGCGCTTTGCTGTTTGTGCATTGCGAGGCGAAACAACAATGGAAGAAACATCAAAGTTGCTTGTCATTAAGCCATTCACCATTGAAGCACTGATTGTACCCGTTCCCAAAAAGCCAAGTCTCATTATCTATTTCTCAGTTTCATATTTTAAAAGGAATTTCAATCAACATCTCAGGTGTTTTAACTAACATAAACGCTAATTGAAGAAGCAACACATAACATAGCAAGAATAATCAAAACCAAATAGATTTTGGGCTTGTCAAAGAGAACGGCAAAAGCAGAAAACCAACCAACAACAGCTGCGGCTAATGCAAATAAAAAACCTGGTTTATTCATAAGCACAATATGCATTGCCATTAACCCACCAATAATTAGCGCTCCAAAAATGATGAGCAAACCTGTTGCAAACTTTTCATAATCATCCATATTTCGCTCCTTATAGCGCTCAATTATTACACACTTTTTAACGCATATGCACATAAAAACGAAATGTTTTTTATTGAATATGGTTAAAACGGGGAGGCCTTTTATTGATCAGATGTAAAAAATGCAGGGATATGCTGTGGCCAACGCCAAGGTAAAATTGCAATTAAATCAAAGCGTACAGACAAAAGGGCATAATCTTTTTGCCGTGCGAGCCAAATATTGGCAGCTGCCTCAATTCGCTTTTCATTCATTCGGGAAACCGCTTCCATTGCTTCAGCCAACGTTGAACGTGCTTTAACTTCAACGATTAACACAAGATTTCCGCGTCGTGCAATTAAATCAATTTCTCCACATTTTGTTTTAAAACGCCTTTCGGCAATGTGAAACCCTTTGCAACGTAGCCACCAAGCTGCCAATTTTTCTGCACGAATCCCTCGATAAAAAGACTTTTGTCTGCGTTTTTTTTGTATTATTTTACGCATTTTTTAAAAAGATTAATCGCTGAAAAAGTTCTTGCTTTTTTAAACCGGTTTTTTTTGCAACAAAAGCTGCCGCTTGAGCAGCAGAATGTGTCCGTGCGCGTTCTAATAGCATTTCATCAATTTCTTGATCACTTATCACATTTAAAGAAGAAGATGATTCTCCAACAAGTACAACAATTTCCCCACGAATATGTGCTTGTTTTCTGTAATTTTCTAACAAATTTCCCAAATTGGAAACATCTACTGTTTCAAACTTTTTTGTTAATTCACGACAAATGGCAGCAGGTCGATTAGCCGAAAAAAGTGTGACCATATCCTGTAAAGTTTCAACAAGACGATGCGGTGATTCATAAAAAATCAAAGTTGCTGGAATCTCTTTTAATTGTTCCAACCGTTTTCGGCGCTGTAGCTTTCGTGCACTCAAAAAACCTGCAAAAAAAAAGCTATCCGTAGGAAGCCCTGTCGGTATAAGAGCGGCTAAAAGAGCGGATGCTCCAGGAATAGGAATAATTTTATGACCAGCTTTACGGGCCTCTTCTACCAATCGAAATCCAGGATCAGAAATAAGTGGTGTTCCGGCATCTGAAACAAGTGCTACTGTTTTGTTTTCTGCTAAAGCCGCTAAGAGCTTCGGACCCGCTTTTTGCGCATTATATTCATGATAGAGAAAAGGTTTTTTTTGAATGCCGTAACGTTCCAACAAAACACGTGTTACTCGCGTATCCTCACACGCTAAAATATCAATTCCTGCAAGCACTTGCAAAGCACGAAGCGTAATATCTGCAAGATTTCCGATAGGTGTTGCCACAAGATAAAGCCCTGATTCTATAACGGGTGCAGAATAAGCATGCGCACCTATAAAATATGCTTTTTCACACATGCTCTTTTCTTTTCATTAAATTCTCCTCACCACAAGATTTTTATCCATACTCATAAGCCATTTTGGCTCATTTTTTACCAGCACATTTTTTATCATTACAAAGGCTTACCTTACTCGAATAATCAATTACACTACAATAAGATAATTTCATATTTAACGTCTTAATTTAACATTATTATCTATTTTGATCCGCGTTATTTTTTCCAGTAAAACAAATTCCAAATGTAACCAATATTCTATCAGCTCCATGATTTTCTATAAAGTTTTTCCTTCGAGAACCAAAAAACAACTTTACTCATGTTATAATCTCATGCTTCTTTGTGCTCTTTGAAAAGCTAAGCTTTTTAGATTATTTCCATAACGCCGATTTTTCAAATATATCTATTGATATCCAAACTGTTTTTCTGAGCAAATGTAAACAGCCCCTTTTGAAACACATACAGTTAACTGGCAGCTGACTGTATTGTTATTGATCAAATATAAGCTCTTATCAGCAAAATACTTTATTTTTTCATATTCTCTACAGCTTTAACAGTATAATGAGTACCTTAGAAAAGTTTAAGGCTAAATTTTATCTTAAAGATTTGATTTATAATGGAAAATTTATTATTTTGCCTATTAATTAGGAGCTTTAAATATCGTAACATTATCTCAGCTCTTCTTATAGTCAATTAATCAAAATCATTTTTGTGCATCTTGAAACCTCCTTAAAACAAAGATTATCGCCTCATTGGAGATCGCAGAGAAAATAATGCTGTTAGCTTGTACTTTTTATTTCATAAATATGGAACTGTTCGTTCACAGGATTGCGTTATACCTTTTTCGAATAGTGTCGCAAAATTATTGTTTGATATGAGAGCTATCTCTTAAAAACAAGCCCATGACTGAACAACACAAGTCTGCTTTAATTTTGGATACCTTATTTTTTCTGAAGGATATGCTCCCATAAAAAAACGTAAGTAATAAAAGCGGGGACAATACGTTATCTCTTCTTTTTAGAGGATATTGTGATGCTTTTGAAAGTTTTAAAACCGAATGGACAGATGATAGTAAAGAGGAAAACAGTTTTTTCCTTTCAGATTTGATGTTCTTGCTAAATGAAGCTGTATTTTCGTTTCAGAGATTACCCAAATAGAATATGCAATATTTTTGCTCTAGCTACAAAAGCTGGAACGGCGTGCAGAGCTTTCATTCACCTTAATCTTTCTTTTAAATATACCACTTGTGTTCAATTTGGATGTTGATTTACAAGCAATAGCGAAAGCACAAGCTTTATAAAAAAACAACTCTATAAAACGCGTCATAGAGTGGTCATGAAAGCTATTTTGTTTTTTATCAGGTGTTTTGCTAATAGCGATAGTCTCCATGGCTTGGCATCTGCTTATTTTTACGGTATTTGTACACATTCATTGCAGTATATTGGTAAAGGGCAGTATATTGGTAAAGGTTAGATGCAAGGCGATTATCTTTAATGCAAAAATAAAAGGTTAATGTGAGATTAAAGATTTTTTCGTGTCATTATCAGTAGAAACATTATAAAGGGCTTGAACGAGCATGCTCTTTATCTCTTTATCTCACGATGTTTTTTCTACATTCATTCGTGGTTTTCTTGAGTGAGCATTACTTGGCAAAGTGTAGGAGAAAAAATAAATGTGAAGCGCATCTTCAGGGGGCTCTTGGCTAGTTAAAACGATTGATGTTTCTTATGAGAGGGCTAAAAGCATTTTGGATCATATGGGAGAGGGGATAAAGTAGAACGGGCTTATTTTCCTTCAGGTTTTCGAGAACCGCGACTGTTCCTTTATCGCAGAATTGTCAAGAATATATTTATTATTGTTTTGTCATTTAAATAAAAAAATTTTGATAAAAATATGTTATGTTTTTCTATTGAAAAAATTCATGCGGTGAAGAGAGTATTTTATATGAGAATAGAGTTCTTTTTACATTGTGAAAGAACGTATGCAGGAAGGTGATTGATAGATTTCTGATCTGAGGGAAATATTTTTATCCATTGCGTTTTGTATATTTCAATTTTAGGAAAATGAACAATGATTATACATTGGGGAATTACATATTGGGATAGAAGGGGCCCTCATTGCCTTGCGGACAGATCCAAGTGATATTTTGGTTTGGATCTTTGATATCGCATGTTTTACAATGTATGCAATTTGAAGCGTTTATCATATAAGTCAGATGATCATTATCCTCTAGCCACTCGTAGACAGCGGCGGGGCAATAGCGTGTAGAGGGTCCTCCATAGATTGCATATTCAGAGTCCTTTTGCTTTTTTAATGAGGCTATTTTTAAATGACAAGGTTGATTTTCTTCATGATGCGTATTGGAAAGGGCAACACTTGAAAGGCGATCAAAGGTTACAACGCCATCTGGTTTTGGGTAAGAAATGGGTTGAAATTTTTCTGCTGGTTCAAGGCATGCATAATCTTCCTTTCCGTGGGAGAGTGTTTTAAATAAGGAAAATCCGAACAGTTGTTGCCACCACATATCAAAACCAGCAAGTTTAATTCCATATTTTGTCCCATATTTTGCCCAGAGCGGTTTGGCATTTCGCACTTTATAAAGATCTTTGCCAATGAGCCCTTTTCGCCACTGTTCTTCGATTTCTTTAACCTCATCATGGGCACGCCCTTGTGCGAGAGCGGTAGCAATTCTATCGGCAGCTAATATGCCAGATAAGATGGCATTGTGTGATCCTTTGATACGAGGAACATTGACAAATCCAGCAGAGCAGCCAATAAGCGCCCCACCAGGAAAGGTGAGTTTTGGTACAGATTGCCAACCTCCTTCGCTGATAACACGTGCACCATAGGAAAGACGTTTTGCGCCTTTAAAGATTTTATAGAGTTTTGGATGTGTTTTAAAACGTTGAAATTCTTCAAAGGGAGAAAGATAAGGATTTTTGTAATCTAAGTGCACAACAAAACCGACAGAAATGATATTGTTTTCTTGGTGATAAATAAAGCCACCGCCACCGGTATTATTGTCTAGGGGCCAACCAGTGAAATGTTGTACTAAACCGCGTTGGTGTTTGTTGGGGGCAATTTCCCAGAGCTCCTTGAGACCAAGACCAAATTTTTGTGGTTCTCGATTTTTGCTAAGATTAAAATGTTGTATCAGTTGTTTTGCAATTGAGCCGCGTGCTCCTTCCGCAATCAGAGTATATTTTGCTAATAAAGCCATCCCAGGCATATAATTTTTTCCAGGGGTTCCATCTTTGTTAAGCCCCATATCACCGGTGAGAACACCAATGATAGCTCCGTTATCTTTTTGGATGATGGGTTCTGTTGCTGCAAAACCAGGATAGATTTCAACACCCAACGCTTCAGCTTTTTTGCTTAGCCAGCGGCAGACGCTCCCAAGCGAAACGATATAACATCCGTTATTTGATAAGATTTTAGGGTGCAAAATATTGGGAAATACTGTGGACTTTTGAGGCTTTAGAAAAAAAAATTGGTCCTGTGTGACAGGGGTTGTAAAGGGATGGTCGTTATCATTTCGCCATTCTGGTAAGAGTGTATCGATACCAATGGGGTCAACAACTGCGCCAGAGAGAATATGTGCACCAACTTCGGTCCCTTTTTCAACAATTGTGACAGAAAGCTCAGGATTAATTTGTTTAAAACGAATTGCGGCAGAAAGCCCTGCTGGTCCTGCTCCGACAATGACTATGTCAAACTCCATACTTTCACGTTGGTCATGCAGAAGTGCTTTCATGGCTTATAAAGCTTTCTCCAATTCTGGAATAATTTGGTGGAGATCACCTACAAGGGTGTAATCGGCAATTTGCATGATGGGAGCTTCTTCATCTTTATTAATGGCAACAATAATTTGTGCATCCATTATACCGGCTACATGCTGGATTGCACCGGAAATGCCAACGGCGATATAAAGTTCAGGGGCAACGACTTTTCCTGTTTGTCCAATTTGCCAATCATTGGGAGCATAGCCTGCATCCACTGCTGCGCGGCTGGCACCTAAAGCAGCATTTAATTTGTTTGCAAGAGGAAGAAGCAGGGCCATAAATTTCTTTTGAGAACCAAGACCACGCCCGCCTGATATAATAACACGTGCTGAGGTGAGCTCAGGACGATCACTTTTGTTTGTCTCTGCTTTTACGAAAGAAGAAAGATTTGGGTTGGGAGCTGGTGTTATTGTTTTAATGGGAGCAGAATTATTTTGGGAAGGCGTTGGGGTGAAAGAAGCGGTGCGAACTGTTATAATCTTTTTATAATCATTGGTGCGTACAGTTTCAAATGCATTGCCTGCATAAATTGGTCGTTTGAAGGTATTGGGTGAAAGAATGGCGGTAATATCTGAAATTTGCATAAGATCAAGAAGAGCTGCTACGCGCGGCATCACATTTTTCCCAGTACTGCTGGATGCTGCCATGATCACATCATAATCCTTTGCTAACATGAGAATTGTATCTGCCATAGGCTCGGCAAGTTGATGGGCTAAATAGTCTGCTTTTGCAATAAGAACTTGCCGCACACCATTAAGTTTAGCACTATTTTCCGCTATCGTTTGAATTTTTTCTCCGCAAACCAGAATATCGATATCATTACTGAGTACGCGTGCAGCGGTGAGTACTTTTGCTGTTTCTTCTGTATTATGATCGGCCAATAAAAGAATTGCCATAAGTTTTTGCCCTTTTATGTGAGTGTTGCTTTTACTCTAGTGGTGAGAATATTAAATGCAGTTCTTCTGTTTTAAGGCTCTGACAAGTTCTACTACATTTGCCACTTTTATACCGGATTGACGGGGTTTTGGCTCTTCAACGCTTAAAATTGTTAAGCGTGCTTTCGTATCGACGCCAAGATCAGTAAGAGATTTTTGTTCAATGATTTTCTTTTTTGCTTTCATGATATTGGGGAGAGAGGTGTAACGCGGTTCATTGAGCCGTAGATCGGCGGTCATAACCATGGGAAGGGGAAGACAAAGGGTTTGTGTTCCATTATCAACTTCACGAGTGACTGTAGCATGCCCATTTTCTATGTTAAGATGTGAGGCAAAAGTTGCTTGTCCCCACCCAAGAAGAGCAGCGAGCATTTGTCCTGTTTGGTTGCTATCGTCATCAATTGCTTGTTTTCCTAAAAAGACCATGTCGGGTTTTTCTTCATCAACAATGGTTTTGAGAATCTTAGCAATTGCTAAGGGTTCAAGTGTTTGATCCGTTGTGACAAGAAGTGCGCGATCAGCTCCCATTGCAAGTCCTGTTCGTAGAGTTTCTTGAGCTGCTTCTGGGCCAATTGAAACAAGAAGAACTTCTGAAATTTTACCGGATTCTTTTTGGCGAATGGCCTCCTCCACGGCTATCTCATCAAAAGGATTCATAGACATTTTTACGTGAGACAGATCAACGCCTGTACTATCCGGTTTGACGCGTATCTTGATGTTATAATCAACAACACGTTTGACAGCGACAATTATCTTCATAATGATCCTCTTTGTTTGTATGTTACAAGTTTATAGCAATACTCATAAGAAACCAAATTGTTTAGAATGAAGTCTCAATTTATAACTTGTGTTCTCTTTCGTATAAGCTTTTTTATGTTTACTTGTACTTTCTCGTCGTTATTTTCAATCTTCATATTTTTGCATTGCCATAATTGCCTTATTTGCTTGAATAAAAAGTAAAAAAATCAATCTGTCTTGTGAGAATATTCTTTTTTAGTTTCTTATGCTTTATTTATGATGGTGCAATAGGTCCTTTATGCAATGAAAAATTAAGTGAAAAAGATAAAAATGGGGGAATGATTTTGCTCTTCAAATCTTGAAGACAGAAAAATTAAAGATCTTTCTTTCAAATATTTTAGATAAAGATTGGGGAAAATATTTCTAACAAAAAAGTTTTTGGGAGTTCTTAAAGCTCTATTTACTAAAATAGAGCACACTTTCTCATCATTTGTTGCGATTCTTTTCAAAAAGGTTAATGAGGGGTAGGCTTGTGAATACGAAGGGTCATACGATCGACCAAGCGACCAAACAGGTTAGGAACGATAAAGTCTTTTCTTTTGTTGAACAGAAAGAGAGAATGGATACTTCTGTAGAAGTAACGATGTCGGATATTGCTCAAAAATTACGCACCGTTTATGCGCAAATGCAAATGAAGCATTCGCCTCGTTCTTTAATGCAGCAGAGTTCTGTAGAAGAGCATTTTAAATCTTACTTAGATGATATTAGTCGGGCCATTTTGGCTGAACATTATATACGTCGTCAAAGAGAAAAAAAGCTTTTCCAGTCTTTAGAGCAGATTAAAACAATTGTTCAAAGTTTGCAGAGTGAAAAAAAAAGCTTAGAAGAAGCAGCGGTAACACGACGGGTGTCTCGTTCAAAATCACCTGATTCTGTTGTACAAAAACTTGCTCACATGGAATGTGAGGGAAATCAAGAACGCTTATTACTTCAAAAGGTGCAAAATTATTCGAAAGAAAACAGCATAATTTCACTCCAAACAAATGTTGAAAATACGTTGCAGCAAGAAAATAGAAGCCCTTTGCCCAGTGATGCTCTGCAATCTGCTTTTAAAAAGGTTGAGGGAGTAGTGAAGCATGCTGTGATAAAAGAAAAGGGGATGATGGGTGCTCAGGCATCTAATCATTGCATTGAGAATGATTTTTCTTCTTTAAGGACGCAGTCTCGGGAACATGTGTCGTTTTTATCTTATTTGCTAAAAAAAGGTGTTCTTTGTTTTTTAACCGTTGCATTTGTGGTAGCGATAACGTTATGTTTTTATAGCTTTTTAAAAGGAGCTCGTTTTTTTTAATTTTTATGATGTTGACGTTAATAGATGTGAAATGTATTGCGCATTCGTGTTTGTGCGGAAGCTATAGCAACTAAAATTATCCTTTTAAACACGCAACAGAGATTATTGGAAAAGAGGATAATTGGAGAAGGATTCTCTAATTGTAAAAAAACCTCAAATTATCTTGAAGGTTCTGTAAGTGAGTATTTATTTACCAATTGCTGAAATGTCACTCAATATGCTGATCTTGATTGGTATGGGAGTCGTTGCTGGTTTTTTTTCAGGACTTTTTGGAATCGGTGGTGGGTTTCTCATCACGCCGTTATTGATTTTTTATAATATTCCTCCTGCTATTGCTGTTGGAACAGGTGCCAACCAGATGATTGCTTCATCTGTAACAGGAGCAATTACACATTTTAGAAGACGTACGCTCGATATTAAACTTGGTATTCTTTTGGCGTTTGGAGGAGGGATTGGTTCTTTAATCGGGATTCAGGTTTTCTCTGTTTTGAAAAAGTTAGGTCAATTAGATTTAATGATTTCGCTTCTTTATGTGATTCTTCTTGGAAGTGTAGGAAGCTTGATGATCGTTGAAAGTTGGTATGATATGATGCGCAAGCGTAAGGCAGGAAAAGCCAATATTCGTCTTGCTGGTCGACATAACTGGATTCATCGCTTACCCTTAAAAATGCGTTTTCGGACATCTATGATATATGTTAGCATTATTCCAGTTTTAGGGATTGGACTCATCGTGGGGTTGTTGTCTTCTATTATGGGAATTGGTGGGGGGTTCTTTATGATCCCAGCATTGATTTATCTTCTGCGTGTTCCAACCAGTGTGGTGATTGGGACTTCACTTTTTCAGATTACATTTGTGTCTTCTTTCACGACAGTTTTGCAAAGTATGACTAATCAGTCCGTTGATATTGTCTTGGCTTTTTTGTTAATGCTTGGAGGAAGTATTGGTGCGCAATATGGAACACGGGTTGGACGGAAGTTAAAGGCTGAACAATTGCGTATGGCACTTGCATTTTTAGTGTTGATTGTGTGTATGCGTCTTGCTTTTCAATTATTTATACGCCCTGATAATCTTTTCTCTCTGGATATTCTTATGAGATAAAAATGGGTAGATTATTTTCTTTATACATCATTACAGGTTGCTTTTGTTTTATTTCTTTTTCTACATGGTCACATGTTGGGACGCCAGCTACATTCATTGATCAAGTTGACCACGAAACTGTCCAAATTATTGTAACAACGAATACGATTACTGTGGATGCAAATTTTGCTGGTCGTGATCTTTATATTGCTGGTGTTTTAGAAAATATTGATCCGTTATATTCTCGACAGAACCGTTATGATATTGTTGTAAGCTTGGAGGGACAAGATCGGACAATGGTGATGCGAGAAAAAAAACGCAATGCCGGTGTATGGGTCAATACAGATTCTCTTATTTTTAAAAAGGTTCCTCTTTTTTACTCTATGGTCACAACACGTGAAATTGACGATATTACGAGCATTGAAGATTATAAACGCTTAGGGTTAGGATTACTCTATTTGCCATTGCAGACGGATGAACAAGATCAGAAAAAAATACAAATCTTTCGCGATGAACTTATAAAATTGCAAAAAGCTAAAAGCCTTTATTATGAGGAAGTGGGTGGGGTTCGTTTTGGTTCTGACACACTTTTCACAGCGCATTTTCGTTTGCCAGCAAATATCCCAGTTGGACATTATAAAGTTCGTGCTTATCTTTTTCGTGATGGACAGTTTATTGATAGTGCAACAACGACTCTTGAAATTGTTAAAGCACATATCACCTATACAATTTTTTATGCAGCGCACAAGTATCGTTTTTTATACGGTATTGTTGCAGTGATTATTGCTATTACTACAGGATTTTTGTGTCGTTTGATTTTTCGAAAAGATTAACGCAAGGAAAATGTTAAGGCTTTTATTTTTTATGAAAAATTCGTAAGATAAGAAAAATAGGCACAACAACAATAGCTCCTGTCATAGTTATATGGAAGAAATTTGTAAGCGTTATAAATCCTGCTTCCCATAGTGATTGAAAAAAATCGACTATTTTTTGTATGAGGTTTCGAGGTGTCCATCCCAAAAAATTCATTACGATACCAATGAAGAATGAAAGGATAAGCAATTTTAGACTAACGCGGCGTGATTTTCCTCCAAGAAACGCATGAAAAGAATCTAATAATTTTTTTTTTCGCTTCATTTTAATATACTTTCAAAGATCGTGTTTTTTATTGTATTATCATGGTACAGCGATGTTATTATCATAAAGGAAAAACATTTTTTTATTTTTTCTTACTTTTTGAGTTTATCACCTTAGTCTGGTTAACGGTGCTGGTTTTTGAAATATACACATGTTTTATTGCATTTTTTGCGATATTTTCATGGCGCTTCTTTTATTAAATGAAGGGATATCCTTTCGTCTCGAGAATTTGTAGAGAAATTTTATAACGTTTCAGCATTTCTTATCAGAGTGAGAGTTCTAGTATATTGAAGATTTTGTAACGAACTTATTATTGTCGTGTATAGAAATAATATTTCAAGACAGTTTACTTAAAAAAAGACTATCTATTCTAATAAGGGTGTGCTTATATAGGTATTATATTTAGATATTTCAACCTTAGTGCATTGAAAAGATCTTTTTTTCTGAAAAAATGTAAGCAATGAATTGAGTGTTGTTAAAGGAGCAAAGATATTAAAAATACGATGTGGAAAAAAGTTTTGTTATGTGTGGGTGCGTAAAGGAATATCAGGGGGAGCCTATGCTCCTTTTATTTAGAAATAAAATATAATTTAAAAGCTGTTATTTGGCAGAGGATTATGGAAAAATTCAAAATTCCTCTTGTAGGGGGAGGAGGTCATGTCGGTTGATGGGTGAATTTTCCTGTTTTGTTAAAATGTCAAATTGTTAGTAGAGCTCTTTGTTATTAAGGCGCTTAAGCTAACAAAGAAGAGTCTTTTGATGGCATAAAAAGGCGAGAGGAAAGAAGAGACAAGCTTACCCGACAAAAGAGAGAAAATAGTGGTTTTATAGTCTTCAATCGTAGGCGTTATGACATCATGAATAGGCTCTGTTATGGGGGGAGCATTCATTGTATGTCAGAGTGTTTGTTGTTGCATGTTTTGGTTTGTCTTGGCTTATAGCCATGGGTAGAAGTCCGTGGTTGGTAAGTGGTGTTGTTTGAAGGTTTTAATAATACTTTGTTTGAGGCGCTTATGGATCATCTAACCTTATTATTAAGCATGTGCTTGTTGTGTGGGAAATTTATATAGTAAACTTTAAAAGGAAAAGTCTATGAACTTGAAGAAAAAAATATTACAAAATAGCAGCTCTCTTGTTTCTGCTCTTATGGCATTGGCGATGGTTGCACAACAAGTTTCAGCAAAAACACCCGCTGATACCCTTGTGATGGCTTGGAATCTTGATGCAATTAGTACATTTGATCCCGCACAACTTAATGATGTTTATGGAAGTGAAATTGTTCGCAATGTTTGTGATAATTTGGTCAGTACTGCGACAAATGATCCTGCTAAAATGGTTCCCGCTTTAGCAACACATTGGGATGTTTCAGGTGATGATCACAGTACGGTGATTACT
>NZ_JBHIQC010000022.1:0-20502 GCF_042196385.1 Bartonella sp. AP150HLJHH
GGAATGCGAGTTTCCATGTTTTATCTCCTTGAATATGCTGGAGATACAATGCCTTTTTGCTAATTATGTTCCAAAAGTGAATAGATATGCGCCAAAAAGGACAGAAAACATCGAAAACAAGACGGTGATCATTGCTTAAAATTCTTCTTATATGACTCCAGTTTAGAACTGATAATACCAGTTTATCGAGAATTTTAGTTGATGGGGGGGTAAACGGTCTATGGGGGTATGGCTCTCTTTTCCCGTTCTGTACTGCAATGTTTAAAAGATTGAATGTCGTTGTGAAGTTTAATCTTTCCCCCTTAGCTTAAAAGTAAGCTCTCTTAATGCTTTTCTTTCAAGTAATGTCCCAGATACTGCTTGAGGAAAACTTTGTAAACGCTTTTCCATCATTGATTATGTTTGAAGGTAAAAAGTAAAATTCTGGAGTCTTTATTTTATTATTCATTTTTTTGTAAAAACAGCGCGTCTTCTAAAATTTTAGTTTTTTATATTGTACTTATAATTAAAAGAATGCTTCAATTATTCAAAATAAATATCAAAAGTATTCAATTCAAAAAGCTATGAGAGATAAAAGATAAGGAAGAAACATTAGTGTTCTAAGCTGTTTTTCCTTCTCTTATTGTTCTATATCAAAACAATGCTAGAAAAATTTTCTAAGTTCTTTGAGTAAAAACTCCCAAAACCAGAGAGGAAAGTTGAAAAGTTTTGAGACAATGTCCAAAAGTTTCGAGATTCTCTCCAAAGGTTGTTTTTTAGTTTCGCCCGCAGTTTTTTTATACGATGTAAGAGCACTTTGATTTGAGAGATAAATTTGGTTCGATGGACCATCTTGTATTAAGAAAGTGCATTTTGTAAAGGTCATGCGTTCCACCTTTATGACGTAGGGATTATGAACTGTAATCGGTTCATAGGTGCTACAGGTTTTCACTTTTGCATTTGCAGTTGTCATGGATTCTGTTTCAAATGTATTTGTGTAAAGGTTACTTGTGCGTTTTTCGGGTTTACTGTCGATTAAAATACATTCATCCATTATACTTTTTATGGGTGCATTTACTTTGTTTATAAAGTTTTTGAGATGTTTAGAAAATTGAGTTTCTAAGGATAGGATTTTTAGGGATGGGATTTTTATGATTGTATTCATTTTATCAAGTTTTTTTAATACTTTTTTTATTAAAGGCCCGTAAATGTCTTTAATGTTTAAAAAATCACGAACACCAAGTTTACTGATGGCATTATAGGACCACCCTGAAAGACATGCGATCATTTCAATTGATTGCTCGTCACCTTCTTTGCTCTGTATTGCTTTTAAATCTTTAAATTTCGGGCGGCGTAAGGTGATTTCTGTGTATGTCTTTCCTTCCACTTTAATAGGTCCAAGTAATTGGTACGTGGCTCGTTCTGTTATATTCATTAATAGCTTCTCCTTGCTTTCTACATTAGATGCAGAATGATTCGTCAAATTTTTATTATATCATGTTTGTCAATAGCTTAGGCAATAAACTTTGTGCTGGCTATGTAGAATGAAATTCTAACAAAATGGACAAGATGAATTTAGATTTTAGAGCGAGATAGAAGCACAATTTGCTTTATGATATTAGTGGGCTATTAAGTTTATTTGCTCAATTATTTGTGTTGATAAAGACTTCTCCATGAGCCATTATTATATGCTGTATTGTTACAATAATATTTGCGTGGGGAGTTTTGAGGAAAGGGAGTTTGTGGCTTCTTTTTTCTTTGAGCGTTGTAAACCACTTCTGATAAAAGATGTTGTCGGGAAAGTGATGTTGTTATCATGGAGAGGGATAGTGTTTGGGAGCGTTTTTGTTGATGATATCAATGAAAAAAAGCTGATGAAGGTAGGGCAACATGAATACAACAAAATGCGCTATTTCGGATTGGGAAATATATCTCTAAAGGGGAGTTTTGATCTTTTAGCTTCTTTTGCGTATAGTTTTAAAATTGCGATTTGCTATGCTTTAAAATTAATTATAAAGTGAAGCACTAAGTGTTTATTTACGTGTTGAGTGTGTGCGTGCGGATCATACACTGGATTTATGTATCAACAAGCTGAATTATTCTCGAATAAAGTAAAAGAATAAAGAAAATTGATTATTTTATTCCCTGTGGATAAAGTTAAAATAGCTTTATATTTATAAATATAAATTATTATTTTTCTATAAACGTAAAATTTAAATATTTTTAAATTTAAGAAATGTGACTTTCCTGATGAAACATAAATATACATTACCATTCATTATACTTATCGTATGTTTATCGACGGGAGGATTGATTTCTACCGATATTTTTTTACCGGCACTGGGCGATATGCGTCAATATTATCAAGTGACACAATCTCAAATTCAAAGTGCAGTGGCGGTTTTTTTGTTGGCATTGGCACTTGGACAGCTCATTTATGGGCCGCTGAGTGATAATTTTGGGCGTAAAAAAACACTTCTATTGGGCTTATTCTTGTGGTTATTTACGACACTTGGTGTGATTTATACGGTTCATATTCACGCTTTTCTTGTGTTACGTTTTTTGCAAGGTCTTGGTGCTTGTGCGGGACTTGTCTTAAGTCGTGCAATTATCAATGATTTGTTGGATAAAAAAGCGGCTGGAAAACTTTATTTGATTGTTTTCCCTTTTATTGGAATGTCGCCAGCACTTGCACCTTTCATTGGTGGACTTTTGATACAGGCTTTTCATTGGCAGGCAACTTTTATCTTTTTAAGCTTTTTTATATTTTTGACCATTTTGCTATGTTGTTTTGTGCTAAGCGAAACTCTCCCCCCTCAAAAACGGCAGCATTTTTCTCCTGTAGGATTGATGAAGGCATATTTAGGCGTTTTCAGAAACAAACAATTTATTTTTTATGCACTTATTCCGTGTTTTTCTTACGCTGCCTATTTTGCTTATATTGTGGAGTCGCCTTTTTTACTCACGACTTTGGGGTTATCGCCGATACACATTAGTTATAGCTATATTGGTGTCTCGTTTCCCTATATTTTGGGAAATCTTTTGGCGCGATGGTTTTTTGAACGCGAGTCTATGGAAAAAACTGTGGGGAGAGGGTACATTATTTTCGTGATAGGTGGTGTGCTGTTTGCTTTGCAAATGTATCTAAGCCCATGGCCCCTTGTGACAAGTTTTATGGCTATTGCTGTTCTTACTTTTGGCAATGGTTTTTTATTGCCGTTAGGAACAGCGTTGGCTATTTCATCGCATCCGAAAGCTGCGGGAGCGGCTTCTGGTGTTATGGGATCTTTGCAATTAGGAAGTGCGGCACTCAGTGCAGCGGTTATCGGAAAAATCTCTGGTCATAGCCCACGGGCTATGGCAACTTTGTTAGCTGTGTGTTGTATGATTGGTTTTATCATTTATATTCAAAAAGCGCGTCATTTTATGACTTCAGAAATAAGCTGAGTAAATGATAAAAAGAAAGCATTATGCGGAAATGCTTTTGATGTTTTACACAAATGGGGCACCTGTACATTAGATGATTTTTTTTTATTAAGTTGCTGGATTGAGTGGATTTAAAATTTGTTACAAGCTTAGTTTGAGTTTAACAAATCGATTATTATGGGGGGAGAATATGAGCCTAGAGTTTCAACATATTTTCATTATATTGGGTGGGAAAATTTCTGGCTCTAATGCATGTTTAAAAATAAGGGGAGGAATTGATCAATGAGCCTTCCTATTATTATTCTTTCTCCTGTAATGCCAATTTGGGATGGTGGTGTTTTTTGTTCTCCATTGACAAAGCTATGTTCAACAAAAGGATTCCCTGTCACTCTGCTGGATACGCTTTCTCTTTTTCCTAAGAGTTCTCATGTTCTCAATTATTCTGCTGTAGACATTTTATCTTTTATGGCAGAAAAACTTAAAAGCTATTTTAAAGAGCCCGCAGTGCTTGTGGGATTTTCTATGGCTGGAACATTGGTACAAATATTGGCAGCCCAGCTTCCCAATGTTCAAGCTGTGCTTGCTGTGAATGCGCCTGGCTATCCAGATAAGGTTTTGCAACGGCGCCTTGGAGATATTCTTGCCTCCTTAGAAAATAATGATTTATCGGGGGCTTTGGAAATACTCAATGGTTTTATGCATCCTTCTGGCGTTATGAAAAAAAGAGTTTTATTGGAGATTCCCGATAAACAAAAAAGCTTGGCAATTGAACGCATGACAAGAGGCTTTAAACTCTTATTAGAAATAGATGCTAGAGATGAGATAGTTAAGTATAAGGGGAAGTTTTTAGCTTTAGTGGGAGAAAAGTCGCAACTTGCAACGGTAAATAATCAGACGAAAAGTCATAATCTGAACCATGAATATAAGATTATCTCTGGTGCTGGTACGCGTTTGTGGGAGGATAATCCTACTATGACGGATGCAGTTATTGATGAGTGGCTGGAGGGATTATGAAAAAGAAAGTTCTTGTATTACCTGGTGATGGGATAGGACCAGAGGTTTGTGATGCTGCGTTGATGGTTTTAGAGCAATTCCAATTGCCGATTGAATTGACTTATGGTGATATTGGTTTTGAATGTTGGAAACAGGAAGGAGCTTCTGTTCCTCAAGCGACTTGGCAAAAAATTACTCAGAGTGATGCTATTTTACTTGGTACTGTGACCAGTAAAGGAAAAGAAGCGGCTTTAAAAGAACTTGCTCCGCATTTAAAAGAGAAAAACCTTGCCTATGTTTCTCCCGCACTTCAAATTCGCCAAAAGTTAGGTTTGTTTGCGAATATACGTCCTGTAAGATACATCTTTGGTCCGAGAAAACCTTTTCATTTTTGTGTTATCAGAGAAAATAGTGAAGGCCTTTATGCTGGATTGGATTTTCGGGGTATTTCTCCTGAAACAGCCGTTTGGCTAAAACATCCAAATTTGACAAAATATGGGCTTGAGGAAGCTGCGTGGACAGTCCGTTTGCAGACACGCTTTGGTTTAGAGCGGTTATTTGAATACGCTTTTTCTTATGCAAGGAAATATAGCTTTAGGCGAGTTACTTTTGCTGATAAGCCCAATGTTATGCGAGAAAGTGGTCAGTTTGCTCAGGAAATTTTTGAGAAAATTGCGCAAAACTATCCGGAAATTGAAGCAGATATTCATAATGTTGATGCGGTTGCTTTGTGGATTGCAACCAAGCCAGAGCGGTTTGGTGTGATTGTTGCTGAAAACATGTTTGGCAATATTCTCTCTGATCTTGGCTCTGGGATAATGGGGGGATTGGGGCTTGCACCTCATGCGAATGTGGGGAGCGAGATTGCTTATTTTGAACCTGTTCATGGAAGCGCACCACGTATTGTTGGACAAAATAAAGCCAATCCTTCTGCGATGCTTTATACCACGGCTTTACTCTTAGAGCATTTAGGCTTTAAAGATGCAGCAAAACAATTATCTGAGAGTGTTGATCAGGTTATTCGTGCTGGAAAAACCGTTACCTATGATCTTGGAGGTGTCGCCTCTACCCGTCAAATGGCTGAAGCTGTTCGCAATTCTCTTGTGAATCCTATCTTTGTTCATCGTGCGGCGATCATTACCGTTGGTGATGAACTCCTTTCAGGACAATATTTGAATACGAATTTACAAGATTTAAGCCAAAGCTTGAACAAGAGAAATATTCAAGTCACACGTCATTTTGTTTGTGCTGATCAATTACAGCAAATCAGTGAGACTGTTGTTTCTTGTCTTGGACAAGAAGATCTTATCATTATCAGTGGGGGATTGGGACCAACATCAGATGATAAAACACGCGATGGAGTTGCTCAAGCTGTAAAGCAGCCTTTACTACATCATGAAGATGTTTGGCAAACAATAAAAGGTCAATTACAACGATTAGGGATTTTGGTGGATAAGAGTAATGCACGTCAAGCATTGTTTCCTGAGACAGCAACTGTGCTTGATAATCCTACAGGTACAGCACCAGGGTTTTATCTCTCTTGCGATGGAAGTACGCTTGTTGTTTTGCCTGGTCCACCATCACAGGCTCTTGCGCTTTTAGAGAATTATTTAGAACACAATGAGAAGAAATATTCTTCTGTATCGCGTGCAGAGTATGCATGGACTTTGATTGGAATTGATGAAAGTACTATTGCGCAGTGGGTTGATGATCATCTTGAAAATGAACCCTTTGAACGGCATTTTTTATGGAAAAGCCCCTATGTTTTGGTGCAACTGGTTGCTCAATCAGAAGCGCTCTTGGAACAACATTTCGTGGAAGCATTTGAAAATCATTTTCACCCCTATTTAGTTGGGGCAGAAGTTACTACTGCTTGTAAACAATTAGCGATGCATGCAGAGGTTCATTGGTCTGCCAATGATCCGCTGCTTTTAAAATATTTTCAGCCCATAGAAAAAGGTAAACAAGATATTCCACTGCTTGAGGTTGAAGTGAGCCTAGAGCCTTCTTTGGAGACATTAGAAAATCAAGCAGAAAGCCTTGGACATGCTACCATAACTATACGGATGAAAGGTTATGGTGATGATCGTATAACTTTTCCCTATACGCGACCACTTTTAGGTGTCGTCTTACAAGAATATGCAGCTTGGGCTGTCTTAAAAAGATATTTGAAAACGGAGAAGAAAAAATGAAACTCTATGGGGATGTAACAATATTGCTTAAATTATTAAACGTTCTATTATAGGAAGTATTTTGATCCTTTTCTTCAGTGGTTTTTGTCTATAGGGTAATTTTTCTTTTGATGTGTCATTAAATGACTTTGATTGCTTCAAGATTAAGAAAAACTTTACGATATTAGGCTCGCTATATTCAATATTTATAATGATTAATTATGATTATAAATCAAGATGTTATCTTTCATGGAGCCTATGACAAGGAATCCAGAGACGTCATGTACCGCAAGCGTTGTAGATAATTGAGATTCTTCTGAAAATCAAAAAGCGATGGTGTGAAAAGACAAGAAGTCGTGTCATTTACAGGAAAGCTTTGCAAATTTTATTGAACAATATGTCCGTGAAGAGTTTATTGCGAACATGTGCCGTTCTGTTATCTGATAATAAATTGCTGTAAAGAGCTCATAAAATTTTTCCTTTAATTTTTTGTGTGATTGCATGATCGTTGGGTGTTCACTTCCGAGGGGCGATATTTTTCAATTTGATAACAGGAAGAACTATTTTTTCTGTAAGACGTGAAGATTTAAGGAGTGATCATTTTACGCTTTTGTTTTCTTTTTGATTGGTAATTTGTAGGAATTTTTTTGGGGAAAATATTTAATGTGGTTAAAAACATTTTATGCGTGTGTGGGAGAAAAATAAAAATGTGGTCTTAATTGTTGATAAGAGTGTCAATATTTTTGATGAACAAATTTTAGTCGTAATTCTTAGTATCTAGATGGGAAGTTTATTGCATTTTTTAACAGTTCGTATTCTATCTGTTGTGATGCGCAGTGGTTTTTTAAGCAAAAAAGAAAGGGCTTTTATGTATCAGATTGATTACAACAGTTATCGTTCTGTCAAAAGTTTTAGTCGTCGCGTTCATTTTCTCGTTATGCATTATACGGCTATTGATTTTAAAGCCTCGATTATGGCGCTTACAGGAGAAAAGGTTAGTGCACACTATCTTGTTCCTGATCCTTCAGAGCAGACATATCGTGAGGCAGGCTTTAAGGATATGCGTATTTTTAATCTGGTTGATGAAAATGAGCGTGCATGGCATGCGGGTGTGAGTTCATGGGCTGGGCATAGTCATCTCAATGATGCATCTATCGGGATTGAAATCGTTAATTTAGCGACTTATCATGATGGGACGGGTATGTTTCCTCCTTATAATCCAATACAAATTGATGCTGTTAAGGAACTTGCCTTGAATATTTTTCAACGGTATCCTGATATTATGCCAACAGATGTTGTGGGACATAGTGATATTGCCATTGGAAGAAAAAGTGATCCAGGAGCAGCTTTTCCATGGAGAGAACTTTATAGCGCAGGTATAGGAGCATGGTATGATGATGAACTAAAAAGTCATTATCAAGAGCAATTCTCTAAGAATTTGCCACCCAAAGAAGATGTTTTGGCGAAGCTAAAATGTTATGGATATGACATTTCTGCTGCGTGTACCCAAACAGGATACAAAGATTTGATCCGAGCATTTCAACTTCATTTTCGTCAAGAAAATTATGATGGGATTCTAGATGTTGAAACAGCAGCAATTCTTTATGCATTGGTTGATAAGTATTTTCCGTGAATTCAATGCGTTTTAATTGAAAATATGGCTTATGATTACGTGTAAGCCTTTTTATTATCAGGAAAGGCTGCTTTTTGCCAATTGGCTTTATGTAAAAAGGGCATTAATCGTGTAAAAAATCCCCTGTACGGTATAAGGCGTTTTATGGAAACATAACTCTGAAAGCTCTATGATTTGCAGAGATTAAATTTTACTGTTTCTTTTCTTCCTTTAAAAACGCGTAAAGTCAAGATGTTGCGTATATCATGGCATGTTCCTTACGCAGGGTAAAACGCTTCAAATAAAATGGATTTGTATTGTATATTTCCATGCTTGTTTTAAAGAAATGTCTTTTAGTGTGTATCACAACATATATTTTACAGCGACGTTCATAGAGAATATAATCTAAAATCCTCTATGAAGTGTATCCTCATTTTTATGCTTAATAAAAGTGCCTAGCATTATCGTACATTTTGTCAGATCTCAATGTTACGACAACCCTTGAAATTTAAAACGATTCATAAAAGGGTTTTCTTTACTCGTTTTTATTCACACGGCTCTCTCCGCTTGTCGTGTACAAGTGACAGGTTTTGGTTGATTGAAACATGAAAAATAAAAAATTATGATTATAAATCAAAGTGATGCAGATTCAAGAAAAATAGGGGCATTTACAGATTGCTACTGATAGGGGGCTATTCTTTAGAAGGGGAAGAGGTCAATTCATTTTTTGAAGATATATCTCTTTTCTCTTTTATTGCTTTAGGGAATATTTGCATCGTTTTGACAGCATGTTTCTTGATGATTAAGTTTTTTAATGAAGCCGTGTTATAAAACGTTGCGTTTTAGAGTGTTGATAGAAGACACATTCAGGCATATCAAAAACACAATGATGTCTTGTTTTTTCAATAGTTTATCTGTTCAGTGTAGAATTTATTTGAGAAGATCATGACCTAAATTAACAAAGGTTAGAAGTAAATTACCAAGAAAGACCAATTTGGTCATAAAGCAAAGGGGTTATTCATGCTTTAAAGGGCAAGGAAGAGATTGTGTTTGAAGTGATGTGTAAACGCCCGTGTGAGGTGCTCTTATCAAGCATATCAGGTTAATCTTCTAAGAGTAGTTTTATGAAACTAAGGCGGTTTTTTTTCGAGAGACAAGACAATACGTATCAGGAAAAGATATTCATGATATTTGATTTCAAAAATAAAAACTGGCAAACCATGTTGCCAGTTTTTAAAAGCTGTAGCTTAAATAGGATTAGAATGAACGCTGTAAACGGATCATACCTTGAAAAGCACTTTTCTTATTGAATAAATGTTTTTCATCATTATTTTTATCCGTCACAACGCGATCATCGTTCCAAGAAACATAGGTTAATTCAGGTGTAATCACAAATCCTGGAACCAGCGTGTATGTAATATTTACAGAAGTTGCAAAGGTTTTTACAGCACTATAAGAAACTTGAGCATTCAAATTTGCTTTTGGAGTAAGCTTGTAAGTGGCACCCGCCCAAGCAGCCCATTTACCACCCCAGTTTGCATAAATCGTTGTGCTTTTTCGTGATAACTCATCATTTGCATTTACTGTGTAGTAATCAAGTCCATTTTTATAGCCAGCCATTACCCATAGATTGAAACGATCGTTGACATTGAAATCTGCACGTACTTTTCCAGCCCACTTTTTGTAGTAAGTATCATATGCTGCAACTGCTGAAAAACCACCCCATTTTTGCATGAACTTTATACCCAAAACCACATTCGGGGTGTAATTTTTAATGGCTTTACTTGGAAGAGTGCCCTCAGTGATAGAAACAAGCTTATCATCTTTATCAATGTAGTATCCTGTTATTCCTGGAAGAGAATCTGCATTATTGCCTAATTCAGCGCCGATAATAGCAGAAAAGCCGGAGTCACCACTAAAGGTGTAGGAAATAAAATTAGTGCGTGTTGTGCCGGCAGGCGCTATGCTGTCATCATTGAGAACATTTCCATAACCACCAGTCCAGCTGTTGAAAATTGTGTCATCAAGACCTACGCGAAAACCACCCAGTTCAATGTAAGCCGCGGCAAGCTTTGCAGCAGCGTTGTCTCTACCATCACCCCAGTTTGAATAAATTCTTGCATATGAACGAAGTGTTCCCATTTCTGTTTCAGAAGCTGCTTGAAAAACAAGGGTGAGCCGTGATGATGCGCCATAGGTTTTTCTTTTGTCTCTTAGTTCAGTTTCGGTTGTTGCATCGATATTATCACCGCCTATAAAATCAGTACGAACATTTCCTGATAAACGCATGCAGGTTTCTGTTCCAGGGATATAAAAATATCCTTTTCCGTAGGCATCACAAACGCGAATATATTCTACAGGCTCAGGTTCGGCGATAACTGTTGAAGCAGCATGTGCTCCAGAAATTGCTAAAAAAGCTGCTGTAGAGCTTAAAAAGAGGGATTTAATATTCATATGGGATCTCCGAGGTCCGGTTAAATTTCTTCTAAAGAGTACCATTTGCCTAACGCATTAAGGACAAAGACATAAGTAAAATACGCAGCACTTGTTATCTTAGCTATAACTAATCTTTTTAGAGTTTCAAATATGAAATTACCTTTTTGTAATATATACATGTACTATTCGAAATGCTGTGGTAAAAAAGACACAATTTTTGTTTTATTAACTTTTGCTCCTTATGGGATCAATAAAGGAAAAAAATTTCAGATATTTGGGAAAAAAATCGAAAATGTCTTGAACTTTCTGTTGATACCATTTATGCCTCTCTGTTGGAGAGGTGGCCGAGTGGTCGAAGGCGCTCCCCTGCTAAGGGAGTAGGGCTCAAAAGGCTCTCGAGAGTTCGAATCTCTTCCTCTCCGCCATCTATTGTTATAAAAGCAGTTGACTGTGTATCGGAATTCTGTTTATCCCGTTGGGATTATGCCTCTCATATAAAAAGCATGTTCTAAACACAAATATACTTGTATTGCCGATTTATGCGCTTGTTTTAAAGAGATATCTTTGCAATGTGTATAAGCCCATTTTGCGACGCTGCCTCGTAAATGGTATAAAACACAAAAGTTTCTGTGAGACATATAAAGCCTTATAAAGCCACATCATTTGTATACTTATGAAGATGCAAAGAGGCATATTATATATCTGCTTATATATCTGCCTTCCTGTTGTTATAGATTTTGACTATGAGAGTTCATAAAAGGCATTTTTCCTTTCTAAATCGTTTTTATTTATACGGCTTTCTTTGCTTATGATGTGCAAGCAAATGATTTTGATTGTTTCAACCATAAAGCAGATTTGAAAAGAAAGAATCTTACAATATTCGCGTTTGGTATATTATCATTATAAATCAACGTGTTGCTTTATATTTGCATTGTGTATTGAAAGTTGGATGTGGCAATGCTCTCAAAAAAGTTATAGATTTCTTTTAGAAGAAAACATTGTGGGTGAAATGTTATGGTTTTCCTCTCATAGAGACTTTTGAGAGTGTTTCATCCATCTCATGACAACCAAACCACACATGAAAAAAGTAATGGTCGGTAATATTAGGTAGTAAGATGGAGAAACTTTTGCAGGAAGAAAAGAAATAATACTCAATACTGTAATTGAAAATATTCTTCCGCTAAAAGAGACAGCACCAACAACACCGGAAATATGCTGCGTTTGTTTTTGGTTAAGTTCTGAGAAAAATAAGCTTTTTGCACCGATCGGTACAGTGCAAATAAATCCATGGATTAAAGAGAAGGCGATGACTGATGCAGCCGTTTGATGGCTATGAACTGAAAAATAGAGCGCTATGCACATCAGCGCAGAAAAGAAGGAAAAATATTTTATAGAATTCTTATATTTTTTATCAAGAACATGATACTTAGACATCAGCAAATTTGAAAAATATTGTGCTGAAAAGGCTCCAATATGGCAGCACATCAAGACGAGCATTTGCGAACCGTTGAGGTGATGAATTTTTCCCCCTAAAAGTATTATTGGTTGCCAGAAATGATAAATAATCTGAATACCAGCGCTAAAAAGGCACATGAGGAAAATAAACCATGCTCCTCCTACTGTATTTTGAAATATCCAGAGCGTTTCCTTGGCATTGTGCAAGATTGTTTTTGTTTTGGACGTTTCAATTGTCGTTTTCTTTTCTTCAGGAACAATAAGGAATATCAAAAAAATAAATCCCATCATGAGGCATGAGATGATATATCCCATAAAATATCGTCCAGAGTAATAGATCGTTCCAATTCCTACAATCCCACTGAGAATACTTCCAAAAGAGTTAACCTGGTGGTAGAGATGAGCATAATGCGAAAAGTGATCCTGTTTATCGCCTAGAGAATGGTAAATCCATCCGTCAATGGCGCTGACAATGATGCAAATGCCTGCTGCATAGAGAATTTGCGCAATAATAAGTGCTGTCATATTGGGAGCTTGAAGGCATAGAAGATAAAATACTCCTGTCATAAAGACCCCAGCCATAACGGAATATTTACGCCGATATCTGTCAGATAAAACAGCGCAGGGAAAATCAAGCAGCAGAATGGTGGTGGAAAAGACAACCTGAAGCAGAGCTAATTGCGCCAGACTAACTCCCATGGACATTAAAAAAATAGCATGGTAAACGCCGATCAGCATGCGTACAGCATTATAGGATCCATAGGTGAGAGCAAGGGTGCGTGGTCTGTTCATTGTGTTGTTCCATAGATTGTACAATAAGAATTCTCATTGAAAAGAATATTTTTCTGTGAAAAGGTAGCGGTTTCATATCCCCATTCAGGGATTAGTGGAAAGAAGGCTTCCATAACCATCCCAAAATTTAAAAGGTCCCTTAGTCCATATGGGACTTCAAAGCGTATTAATGAGAGCAAATGATGCAATTTTAAAGTGATTATGAGAAGCAACATAAGCCTCATAAATGAGATTGTCATCTTTGGAGGGGAGTTGCTTGTGGGGCTGTTGCTTCCGTAGTAATCATTTTGTCTAGATCTGTAAAATGACCCTAGGACGGCAAGATCATTGACATAATTAGGACTTATAGAAGTGTGTTTATTTTTTATACACCATTTACTGATCCATTCTCTTTGCTGATCAGCTGAAATAGCACAAATGATCCATAAATCGGTTTTTGGTAATTTTTTGATATCTTTTTTTATAGTCATCAACATTTGTAATCCCCCCCTTTCTTTCTGACTGTTTCTCCGTATCACTTTACGTCTAAAAAAGTTTTTTTCAGAATTCATCTTTACTTTATTTATTAAAAATTTATTAAAAAGATTGTCTCGCAAGGTGCTTTTTAATCACGTCATTACGATTAAGAATTAAATTTCTGATATAAGAGGAAGGGTGCATGATACATTGTGACTAAATACATAAATCCCTCCGTATCCTGAAATGACGATTTCCTTTTGCAAAACAGTATCTTGAATGGAAGCTCGATAACCATTACGTTGATTATGGAAATGATACCCTAAAAGAGTGCTTATGATTGCTTGAAGATATTCTTTAGATATTACAGATAGGACAAGAAAATAGTTTAAAAAAATCAAACGTGGGATAAAAGCTTTCATCTTATGATGGGTAATGGTGAATTTTAAACTTCATCTACTGTTTTTTTGAGCTACTGTGCTGTAAGAAAGATCAAACTCCCCCAATTCATGTCTCTAATTTAGATCATTGATCATAAAACATTATATACTGTCTTTTCAAATTATAACTTTGCTCATTGCTTGTCTTCACTGATTAAATCAACATTTCTCTAAAAATGCCGCTTGAGAAAAATGCATCCTATCAGTTTAATATTCTATGATCTTTTAATTAATTTAAAGAAGATAACATAAAATATACGATAAAAAATGAATAAATTTCAATTTTTATAAAAAAACAAACTTTTTACTGTTGCTGATAAAAAACAAAGCTATATTAAAAGTAGCCTTTATACCCTTCAATACTATTGATTTTTGGTTGTTACCGGATGAAGGTTCCTTTGTTTTGGAAAGAGCAGAGCAGAATTTAAGAGCAGAATGGGCGCGTGCGCAAAAGCTTGTCCTTGATCTCTCTTTAAGTTGGATACTAAGCCGCTTGATGGTTGAGGGTGTTCACCATGTGAACATAACGCAACCTTGTGAGGGTATTTTAGTCATACCTGATGAAGCAGAGCTTTAGGGGATATTGTCTTGTTTGAACGGGGGCGTGCTTATTGATTTCCTCGTTGTTATTGCTGCTTAATTTCAGCCATTATTTTCTGAAAAAGAAGCTTTGTAGGGAGAAGATCATACATGGAGCAGAGTGTAAAACGAAGAAATGCATATAACTGATCCAGTAATGTTGACAATAATCGCTCAATATGTTCCTCTGGTTGTTCAAACAAATGGCTAGATTGGCTTTTATTCTCTGAGATAAGTGTTACTCTCGATGAGATAGAATGCGGATGAGCGAATTATTAGTTAAGGGATTAGAGTAATGGGGGGGAAAAATAATCGTCAAGATTTGAGTTATTTCAAAGTCGCTGTATTCGGTATGATTATTATGATTTTGGGGATGGGGATCGGGCGATTTTTCTATACGCCGGTATTTCCAGTTATGTTGGATGAAGGATTGTTTACCTTTAAGCAACTTTCTTATATAGCTAGCGCTAATTATGGCGGTTATTTAATTGGGAGTATGTTTTTTTCGTTTTGCAGAGTTGGGAATATATCCCGTGCTCCCTACATGCTATTTGGTGCAGCTATAGTGACGAGTGCACTTATTTTTGCCATGGCGTTGACACCAAACTTTTACTTGGTCTTCTTTATCCGCTTTGCTGCCGGTATCGCGAGTGCGGCAATGATGATTTTTGGTTCTATGACGGTTATGCAGCATAGTCACAAGGTGTGGGTTATTGCTTCGCTCTATGCGGGTGTGGGAGTTGGTATTCTACTGGGTAATGAGTATGTTATTATTGGTTTGAGTAAATCACTGAACGCGCAAAGTATTTGGTTTGGAGCTGGTTTAATATCTGTTATATTGTTGCTCGTGTTATTTATTTTATTTCCACGTCGTGTTGATGCATCTCAATTTGCTATTAATGAGTCATTGGCACACGAAAATATCGTTTGGTGGGAACTCGCTCTGATTTATGGGCTTGCTGGGTTTGGTTATATTATTGTCGCGACATATCTTCCTCTGATGGCGAAAACATTTAATTTCCCACTACTCGCTAACCACTTATGGTCGTTTGTCGGAATAGCCATTGTTCCTAGTTGTTTCATTTGGTTATGGGGAGCCCATCGGTGGGGGGTATTACGTTGTTTGATGCTCAATTTGCTTATCCAAGGAGGATGCGTATTACTGACATTATTCAGCCAGTCTCTTGTACTGATCGTTCTCAGTTGTATAGGGTTTGGATTTACTTTTATGGGGACGACTTCTTTAGTTATGCCGTTAGCTAAGCGTTTATATGCGCCGTATGGCATAAATCTGCTAGGCTTGGCTACCTTAACTTACGGTTTTGGCCAAATATTAGGACCTCTCTTGACGAGTTTTTTACAGTTTGGTTCACATGCCATTGCGCTTTCCGTTATCTGTGGTGCTGTAGCGCTTTTTGCTGCTGCTGGAATCTGTCAATATTGTCTTTGTAAAAAGGTCGTTGGCGTTTCATAAACCCGCAATCTTCACTAAAAAGTCGAGAGAATTTATTCCATTCTTTTTGAAACATTTTGTGAAAGTCAAATTATTCTAATAGGGGAGATTACAGAATGCTTCACTCTACAGTCGCTATTTTGGGCGTTGGTCCTCGTGGGATCAGTATTCTCGAACGCTTGCTCACACTTTATTCCCATTATCCATTTTCTGGGAACATTGATATTTTATTGATTGATCCCAATGAGATGGGAACCGGTACCCATAGTGTGCATCAACCGGATCATTTATTGGTTAACACTGTCGCTTGCCAGATTACTTTATTTGGTGATGATACAGTTAAGGGTGTCGGGCCTATTCGGAAGGGACCGAATTTCTATCAATGGGCTATTCAACAAGGTTATCGTAATATTAACGGTGTTTTTTCTCGTACAGAGCATGATGTTGGGAGAGAAATCAAAGAAAATGATTATTTATCACGTCGTTTGTTAGGGGAATACCTGTCTTGGGCTTACCAAGAGCTCACGCAAGATTTACCTTCCGGTATTCGTATTAAGGAGATCCGACAAAAGGTTATCAATCTCCATATCCACCAAGATAATAAAACGGATGTTCTTTTGGAAGATGGCTGTCGTTATAGTGTAGATTTTGTTTATATGACCACGGGTCATGGTAAGAATATATATTCATCGCATGATGAAAGCCTGCAACAGTTTGTCGCTGCTCACCAAATGAAAAATGCGCTTTTGAACTATTATTCGAATCCTTATCCAATTGAAAAGTTGGACTCTATACAATCTCAGTCTCGTGTGCTGGTGCAGGGAATTGGATTAACTAGCTATGATGTCTTGTCGCAATTGACTTACGGTCGCGGTGGGACTTTTACTGAAAATGCTGGACAATTGCGCTACATGCCAAGCGGCAAAGAACCGAAGATAGCTTTATTCTCCCGTCAAACATTGCCTTTTAGTAGTCGCGGGATTAATCAAAAGGGTGGTAGTGGGCAATACATACCATCATTCCTTACTCTCGATGCAATACATCATCTGCGTAAGCAATCCAGCATTGCTAACGGTTCTCCGAAGCTGGATTTCGAAACGCAGCTTTTACCTCTGTTGCTTAAAGAAATGTGTTATGTCTATCGAAGTACGCAGCTGGGGCACTGGCTAGACCCTGAAACCTATGTTGTTACTTCCAAAGACGAGCAGTGTATTCAAGCGTTGCTGTATCCTCATCGAAATAAAATATTCGCCTCTCTGAATGATTATACAAGATTCTTCATGGAGCATTTGAAGGACGATCTTCATTCTTCCGCTGCAGGTAATGTTGATGGCCCAGTGAAAGCTGCTACAGATGTGCTACGAGATGTCCGTGATATCTTACGTTCAGCAATTGATTTTTGCGGGTTAACATCTTCATCTCACAAGTACTTTATTGAATATTTTAATCCAAACTTTAACCGTATTTCTGTCGGCCCACCGATGCAGCGAAACCAAGAGTTGAAGGCTCTGATGGAGGCTGGTATCGTGACTTTGGCTGGCGGACCTTCACCTAAACTTGTTCTCAATGCTAGTACCAGCCGTTTCGAAATTCAGTCTGTTTTTCAAGATGAAAACAGTTCAGTTGATGGAGATGTGCTGATCAAGGCCAAGATTGATAGTTTTTCTCCGTTGCGTGATGAGTCCCCTTTTATCCAGAATTTGGCTGGTCAGGGCATCATTCGACCATTTATCAACCAAGGATATCATCCTGGTGGTATTGATATTGACCGTCGGCAGCATCCTATAGACACTAAAGGGCAAATACAAAATACATTATGGGTGGTCGGTAATCCAGTAGAGGGGCCCAATTTTTATACATATATTTTGCCTAGGCCTTTAGTTAATTCTCGTGCACTGCGGGATGCAGGGCGCTGTGTCACTGACATGTACGAGCAGCTTCTTAATCGCTACTCAGTCAAAGATTCAACAATTAATGTACATTGATGATGTAAAAAGCTTCCTGATACGCATGTCCTCCGTATCCGTTATAATGGCGATGCTGATGCTATTCATTTTTCTTATGTCTATCTCAATAAGAACTTGGTTTCTTATTCCATTGGCTGGAGTGACTGTTTTCGGTTATTTGCTTTTGACGATACCATACTGGTGGTTGAAGGGGAATGCACGCAGTGGTGTGTTCATCCTGTTGGCTTGTGCTTTAGTGCTGATATGGCGTTGGCACTTGCCTGATGTTCGTACTGTGCTTGTGCGTTTTACTGATGTCTTTTGGCTATTACTCGCCATGGGATTGTTGCGCCATGTGATGAATACATGGCGTATTTCAGAATTTCTCTCTGAACGGTTGATGCGCTATGGAAAGGGTTTGCTTACCCTGTCCATCGCGATACTGACTGCGTTTTTAGCTTGGCCGATGAGTTTGGGGGTTATCCCCCTAATGATTGATGCCTTGAAAAAAAGTGTTTTTCCCTCTCGCCATTTGGCCGCTATTGTGATGCGAATGATGAGCATCACGATGGTACTGATGCCGACCAGCATCGGTGCAGCAACAGTTTTCGCTGCTATGCCTAGAACACCAATATTCACATCCGCTGCTTTGGGGATACCACTTTTTCTATTCAGTCTGTTGTTGTTGTGCCTTTCTCCTGTTATACCGCTAGCTAACCCGATTATTTGCGATGAGAGAAGAGCGAATAAAGAAGGAGAGAGAGTAAGAATTTGGATTTTTTTGATATTTTTCTGGCTAATATTTATCGTTGCGTTGACAGTTATTAGGTTGAATGCACTAGAAAGCATTGCATTGACGGCGAGCATTCTATACCTCATTGAGCGTGGGAGTTCACGCAGTATTGATTTTTTGACTCCTTTGGTGGCAGTGATACGCAGTATATCCAGTGAAATTATGTTGTTGCTAGGTTGTAGTCTGCTAATATCTACTTGTGATTTGCTTATTCCTTTGTTGCCGGTGACGTTTAGTCACTCATTGGCATCACTCTCTGTTTGGCAGCGTTATGCCTGTATTCTCTTTGTATTGCCAATTTTCAGTGTAGTAGGAATTCACCCTATGGTGCTATTTAGTTTGGCATTTCCCTTACTAGGGTCATCGATGGCTTATGGGGTTACGGATTATTTGGTTTGGATTTGCTTCTTTATTGCAGCTCAACTCCTTTCTCCTGTATCAATAAATGCTATTTTTGCTTCCAGTAGCCTGCATATTTCACCGGTGGATACGAGCTTTAAAATGCATAGTTATTATGTATTAATATTTAATCTTTTTGCGTTCATTTATTTGAGCTTTTTTATTCAATATTTGTAAATTGTGGAGATCTTATGCCTTACATAAATATTAAAATTACTAATGAAGGGGTTACCTCTGAACAGAAACGGCAACTAATAGAAGGGGCAACTCAATTATTAGTTAATATTCTGAATAAAAATCCGAAAACGACTGTTGTCGTGATTGATGAAGTGGAGACAGACAATTGGGGTATTGGTGGTGTCCCCATTACAGAATTAAGAAAAGCTCAAAATAAAGAATAACTCTGTGTATTTGACAATAATTTAAGGTCAATAGGGTTAATCAATGTAAAAAATCCCGTCCTTTAGCAACATTTGATTAGACCGCCATTGGGGCGGTTGTTACAGCCCCTGATGCTGACAACCAAGTTTTTCCCCTCGACGAGCCCGTGTTGGTCTTCACCCATGAGACAGAGAAAATCCAAAAGCTTGGGGCAAGAGGCACGGCTCTTGATGTGATTAAAGCCGTGTGCGCGCAGGGGATTGAGGCACAAATTATCCTTGTGCGTGTGGAAGAAAAGTCAACCATTGCTGAGACACAAACCGAAATGGTGGGATCAAACGCTCACCTGACCGGTGTGCACGCCTTGGCTCATGCGCGGGGGCATTTGGGGGTGGAGCCTGGGATTTTACTGGCACCGGCTTATAGTGCAGGGCGGATTGACAATGGCAAAAACCCCGTGGCAGATGCACTGGAACAAGTGGCAGAAAAGTTGCAAGCCATTGCCGTGTTTGATACGGGGGGTAAAAATGCGGAAGAAAGCCTTGCCTATCGTGCAGATTTTTCCTCACGCTTTTGTTATTTGATTGACCCCTTTGTACGGGTGGCAAATCGTGAGGGGGGTGTTAGTGTTAAACCCGCAAGTCCTTTTGCAGCAGCCATGTTTATCAAACGTGACAAGCAAAGGGGCGGTGTTTTTTGGTCTCCTTCCAACCAAGATGTGCATGGCATTTTAGGGACAGCACGCCCCATTAGCTATTTTGATGGGGAAATTGATCATGAGGCAAATCGCCTTAACCAAGCCGATATTGCGACCTTTATTCCAGCACGACTTAGTCAAAATGCGCATGGGCAAATGGCTGCCAATGGGCGCATTTTATGGGGAAATCATACCACCTCCAGTGATCCACTTTGGCGCTTTGTCAATGTGGTGCGCACCCGTGCAGCCTTGGAAAAAACCATCATTAACAATTTGCGCCCTTGGGCGAATGATGAAAACCTTACTGGCCAACATGTTATTGCCATTACCCGCTCTTTGACCAGCTTTCTTGATGATATGATTGCACGCGGTGCACTGCTTGGTGGGCGGGTTTGGTTTGATCGTGATTTAAATTCAAACAGCACTTTACAATTGGGAAAATTGCGGGTGGAATTTGATGCAGAAGAAGTGCCACCTTTAGAAGATTTGAGTTT
>NZ_JBHIQC010000023.1:0-18541 GCF_042196385.1 Bartonella sp. AP150HLJHH
TAAGCTTTATCAAAAAAGGCTTGTTTTCCAAGCAAGCCAATTCTAATGAGCGCTTGTATGATCTCTCTAAAAGAGCAGCCAGCATAACAATAGAGCAATAAACGCCCATCATGTCCATTGGCAAGGGATAAGCTAGGCAGCCTATCATCATGAGCAGGGCAACGGGCTGTTCCATAATATCCATGCCAAACTCCACGTAATGCACAAGTAATTTTTTGAGCTGTTGTATGCAATGCATAAGCATCGCTTGTTGTAGCATTTGTAAAATGCATAAAATCCCTTCCTGCTACTTGCATTACAGGACAGATTCTGTTATTTCGGGATTTGCGAAAGTCGAAATACTTTGTCTGTCCTATAAGGCGAAGTTTTCTTTAGGCGGCGTCGTTGCCACGTTGGTTTTTTGCCTTTTCGATTACATCGCAAAGGTCAGATTGTAACCAGCGCGCTAAGGAACCAATCTTTAAAGGCTTTGGTACCGAGCCATCAGCGACCCGCCGCCAAAGTGTTGAAACGCTTATATTAAGTAGTTTTGCACTCTCACGTACTGTGAGGAGTGGTCCGTTTGGAATCATGGAATCCCCTTTATATTAAATGATAGAATCACTGTTTATTAACTATATATAAATAGCAATTCGTAGCAAACTTTTCCAGCAAAAAAAACAATATCTTGTGATTTTTTATCAAGAGAAGCAATAATTTGTGATTGTATTATCCGTTATGGATAAAATAAGGAAAATGGAGACATAGAGCTATCCACAACTTTTATTGTTTTGATCAGTAACATAAGAAGCCCATCTATCCATAAAAATACGACGCTGTTCTAAATAGTCTGTGCGACGATAGGCACGCTCCACTTTTCCCCCAACCGTATGACCTAGAATGGTTTCAGCGACCTCATAAGGGGCATTGGTTGTTTCTGCGAGCCAATCACGTAAACTAGAGCGAAAACCATGCGGACAGGCTTCAAGTCCTGTTTTTTTCATGTATTGTAACATGCTGTTCTGTGCAAGGGGACCACGACCGGTTGCAGAAAAAAGAAACCCATTACGAGATAAAAGGCGTGCTTGTTTAATCACTTTTAGTGCTTCTGATGATAAAGGAACGCGGAATTCTTCTGTAGCATCGCGTCGTCCTTTCATACTTTCAGCAGGAATGGTCCATATATCCCCATCAATCTGATCTTCATGCATATAGCGCAAAGGACGTGTACGAACGCCTGTAAGAATAAGCAAACGCAAAGCCAGTTGTGTCATTGTTGTTGTTTTGCAGAGTGACTGATAAAAGGCAGGAACATCTTTCCAGTCCATTGCTGGTAAATTTTGTGCTTTATGGCGTTGTTTCCCTAAGAGAGCCCGTGCTTTTATCGTTGCTTGTAAATCAACATCCAGCCCCAAAGCAGCAGCATGTTTGAGACAAATATTAAGACGATTTAGTGCTTTCTCTGCGGTTGCAGCTTTTGCATGCCAGATGGGAGCAAGAACATTGCGTATCTCTGTTTGTGTAATTTCTGAAATAGGAATACAGCCTAATTTGGGGAGAATATAAAGTTGTAAAGGTAGAAACCAATTCCCAGCCTTGCCATCTCCTTTTAATTCAGCTTTACGACTTTCAAAAGCATCTAAGGCAATGTCTTTTAGGTAATGGAGATTACTTATTGCCTCACGCTTTTGTTTCTCACGTTCTTTAATGGGATCACGCCCCTCATGCAAAACAGAACGCCATTGATTTGCTAATTCACGGGCTTTTTTTAAAGAAACATTTCGCAACGCACCCAAGCCCATTTCGCGGCGCCGACCATGAATGGTATAACGATAAAGCCATTGAGCACCACCATCTTTACGCTTATGGAGAAGCAAGCCGGCACCATCATTATATTTGCCAGCCCCCAATGTTGCGACAGCCCTTGCATTAAGACGATTCATAAGAACCATTTTTACTCCTTTCTTGTACAATTTTTACCCACACACCAGCCCCGCTTTTGACGTGCAAGCAAGTGATATTAATTGATTCAATCTGAGAGGGTTTGTGATGAGAAAATCTTACTATATTCGGAGTTATGATTCAAGTTAAAAAAGGATGATTTATTATTATAAATCAATGTGTTGCCAGACCCCGGAATACTAATGCGAGGGCGCTCGCAACCGGTGGGGACATCAAGTGAAAGCCAAAAATCTACATTTTTACGATATTTCTTTAGGCAAAAAAATTCGCTTCAGAAGAAACGTCATGGGGTTTTCTCAAAAACAATTAGGAAGTCATTTAGGCGTAACATTCCAACAAATCCAAAAGTATGAAAAAGGCTTAAATCGCATAAGTGCAAGACGTTTACAGGAAATTGCTCATATATTAGATGTTCCCGTTTCCTTCTTTTATGCTGATGGCGCAAAAAAAGAAGAGAACCTCTATCATTGTGATGACAGAATAGCAAGCAAAGCAGAATATTTACTTTTAAAAAATTTCAGAATACTGACCCGCAAAAAACAAAGAGCAATTTTGCAGTTGATTTCTGATGAAAAAAATAACCCCTTATTTTCATAAGTTCATTGCAAAGATAATCAAAGTCGTTAATAATATTGACAAGAATTGTGACTGTCTCCCCACACTGCATGAGAATGAAAATGCTTAATCTAATCTGATTTGTAAATAATCCGAATTCTAACGAGTTTAACTTAGAAATAGTGCATTGATTTATAATGATAATCTAACGTTATTGATATTGAATAAGTGTTCCGAATATCGTAAAATTCTTTCATTTCAAACGTGTTCTATATTGAATCAATCAAAATCACTGTTGGCACATTACAAGCAAAGTTGGCGTGTGAGTAAAAACGTACAAAAAGGCATACCTCTTATTGAATCGTCTCACAAACCAAGAGCTGTAACGACATTGTGTGCTGAAAAAATGGATGATGGTGCTAACTTGCTCTTTTATTAAACGTAAATATGGGGGTGTTCAACGACTTTCCACTCATATGAGTTACTTAAAAAAGGCTCTCCAAACAAGCCTAAAAATATTCCCACACACTAAAAAAATACTTAAATATATTGAGAAAAATCAAAGATCTTATACCACCATACTCCAAATAATGATATTTTATAGCATAACAGGATTAAAGTAAAAATAAGAAATATAAATTAAAAATAGACACGAAAAACTATATTTATAACTTTCATAAGAATTTATCTATATATGGATACTTAAGTTTATCCTGTTGTGCCATAAATTCTATCATTTAAGGTATGAGGGCATGAAGCACGCATACCTCCTTAAAACATTCAAATGTTTTTTAGATACCCAATATCTTTTTAAATATTTTTAAGCCTGCTTGTTGAGCCTTTAGTTTAAGTAAAAAATGGGAAGCCACTAGAATCTAGCTGTTTACAGACTGTAATAGGAAGCTTCGCTTTTAAAGGCATAGGGAGAAAATCAAATAATTCAACAATTAACAGATAAAGTATTAAAAGATTCCACCAAAGCGATACGTAATACCATCTTTAAAAAATTCACAAAGTGAGAAGGTAAACAATTGACAGAAGATAAGAAATTCACTTAATTAAAGTGTTTTCTAAAGAGATAATAGCTTAGCGTAAAATATTCAATTTTTTCAATTCTGAAAGATTAAAAGAGACGTATCATTTGAAATAAAACAATTTATTGTGCTAACGATGATGATTGGTGTGCACAAAATTGAGTTGTTGAAAATCAAAAATATAATTTAATGATGTTCCTTGACCAACTCACTCTCTCCTGAGTATAGCACGGGGAATAAACGTGGAGAGACATGAGGAGTATATAGAAAATGAGTTATAAAGTTGCAATTGTCGGCGCAACCGGAAATGTTGGTCGTGAAATGCTTACAATTTTAGAAGAACGTGGTTTTCCTGCGCATGAAATTGTCCCTCTAGCATCACGACGCTCATTAGGACAAGAAGTTTCTTATGGAGATAAAACTTTAAAAGTAAAAGCACTGGATACTTACGATTTTTCTGACACAGATTTTTGTCTTATGTCTGCGGGAGGGAGCATTTCCAAAGAATACGCCCCTAAAATTGCTGCTGCCGGCTGTGTCGTCATCGATAATTCCTCCACGTGGCGCTATGATGCCAATGTTCCGTTGATAGTCCCTGAAGTCAATGGCGAAGCTATAAATGCCTTTTCTAAGCGTAATATTATAGCAAATCCTAATTGTTCAACAATTCAACTGGTCTTAGCTTTAAAACCTCTCCATGATGCTGCAATCATTAAACGTGTTGTTGTCTCTACATATCAGTCTGTTTCTGGAGCTGGTAAAGAAGGAATGGACGAACTTTTCGAACAATCACGTGCAGTTTTTGTTGCAGACCCAATTACATCAAAAAAATTCACTAAACGCATTGCCTTTAATGTCATTCCTCATATTGATGTTTTCATGGAAGATGGTTATACAAAAGAAGAATGGAAAATGACGGTTGAGACGAAGAAAATTCTCGATCCGAAAATTAAATTAACAGCCACTGCTGTTCGGGTCCCTGTCTTTATCGGTCATGCCGAAGCCGTCCATGTTGAATTTGAAAAACCACTAAGCGCATCTGAAGCACAAGCGCTCCTCCGCGATGCACCAGGCTGTCAGCTTATCGATAAACACGAAGATGGTGGTTATACCACACCTTATGAAGGTACCGGAGAAGATGATACCTTTATTAGCCGTGTTCGTGAAGATATCACCGTTGAAAATGGTTTAGCTTTCTGGGTTGTCGCCGATAATTTAAGAAAAGGAGCGGCATTGAATGCCGTTCAAATTGCTGAATTGCTCATTTCTCGTAATTTGATAAAGCCTAAGTCCGCAAATTAACGCCCTGTCCGAAAGGACAAAGAACCCCTAGCCGGTCTGTCAAAAGTCCGGCTTCTCTTCAGTATAACCTTCCCCAGCTGAAGGTTCATATCACCATCCTAAAGAACTGTAATCCAAGGTATTATCAAATTTTACTTTGAATATCCTTGAATGCCTCGCCACCTTAAGTTAAGCATTGCCGCCTTAATGACATTTTACGGTACAATAGGATCAGCAGCATGAAGCAAACAATGCTTATGCTGCTGATCCTTTTTGTCATTCCGGTTGTGAAATTAACTTTACCCTTATCGAGCAGGATAGGTCACGACACGGTAACGCGTTTCATTACGTTCAAAATTTTTGTAATTGACATTATCAGGAAAGGAGGGATTATAAGCACTCACGTGCTTTACAGAAACGCCTTGTGCTGTTTGCGACGGATTTAAAATTGTTCGTTCATCCCTTTTTTTAACACCTGTAGAATCGATAATCATATCTGTTCTGTATAGTTTTTGCATATTTTTCCGTGTTTTTTGAATCGCCGGAAGAGCTTTAAAGTCGGAAACAGCCTGTTTTACTTTTTCTTTTGGCGATTTTACCATAGATTTTGATTTTGCTGGCATCTTTTTAAAAGCAATGGTAGGAACATTGTTAACATTGACGTAACGTGCAGATGCCCAACCAACTTTTCCATGATAACCAAGAGAACACCAAGTTTTATTGGATAGGCAGCCATAAATTTGCACTTTTGCTCCCATTGGAACCATTGCGATAACTTTATAAGCTGTCGCAGGGCCTGTGCGTAAAGATACCTGACCTGATGCAACACGAGCAACTGTTCCTGTAATGGTTCCAGCTTGTGCGTGAAAAGCAGTCACAGCCACCCCTGACGCTCCTAAAGTCCATAAAGTCATCATTGTTGATAAAAATTTCTTTCTTAACATTATTTTTCTTCCTCTCTTAAAACGTATGAAGGGCAAAAATTCGCCTTTGCAAAAATTTGCCGCGTTTAAATCCAATGATCAGCAACCTTTATTCCCCCCAAAAACCCACAACATTGCAACAAAATTTCTCTTTATCGCCTACACGAACACGGCCTTTTGATCTTGATTGCGCAGTATGTTCTTCATGAATTTACGGCTAAAGCATCATCTGATTGTCCGGTTCTTCAACCAATTGTCCCTTACAGAAGTTTTTAAAGGGGCATTGGTTCCCTCAACAAATGATTGCAATAAAAGAATTGATTGCCTAAATTTCAAAGATTTTCTGAGAATGAATGATGATCAGCCCCCAAAACAACTAAAATAGAAGGAAAAATAATACTCTTTAAAAAATAAAAGTGATTGAATATTCTCTAAAGCTTGTATAACTTTAAATCTGCCTAAAAAGATACAGAGTATATTGAAACTTCGCTCAAAAAATTTCTCGAAAAAGAAAGTTAAAAGCATATGACATTAAAATTTTTTTCTCGTAGTCGGATTATAGGATTATTCCTCTCTCTCTTTGCACTTTTTTTGTCTACTGCTTTTTCCATGGCCGCAGACAAAACAAAAATCAAACTTGGTATTATGGAAGGGCGGGATGCAATTATTTGGAAAACTGCTGCTGAACAGGCTAAAAAAGCCGGTTTAGATATTGAACTCGTTTATTTTTCTGATTATGCTTTGCCTAATGATGCTGTTAACGCAGGAGAGATCGATGCGAATGCTTTTCAGCACGCCCCTTATCTTAATGAACAAATGAAACAACGTGGCTATAAACTTTCAATTGTCGGCTATACATTTATTGCTCCAATTGGTGTTTATTCACACAAAATAAAAGACTTAAAAGATCTCCGTGATGGTGCACATGTCGGTATTCCGAACGACCCATCTAATGGTGGAAGAGCCTTACTTCTTCTCAATTCTTTAGGTCTCATTAAGTTAAAAGATCCTCATAATATTCTTGCATCTCCACTTGATATTATCGAAAATCCTAAAAACCTGCAAATTCGTGAGCTCGATGCCGGTATGTTAGGGCGTGCAATCGACGATTTTGACCTTGCAATTATAAACACAAATTGGGCTATTGTTTCGGGATTAAGCTTCGAAAACGATGTGGTCGCATGGGAGAGCGCAAAAAATAATCCTTATGATAATATCATCGTTGTACGCACGAGCGAAAAAGATGAACCATGGGTTAAAAAATTAGTTGCTGCCTACAATAACGATCTTATCCGTGCAAAAATCAAAGAGATTTTTGGCAAAACTGCCCAAACATCTTGGTAATGGTGCCAAATATCTTGGTAATTGTGCCAAATATCCGAGTAATTGTGAATGGAAAAACCTATTCTTATCTCCTTAAAAAACATCAGCCGTTGTTTTAACAAAACGGCTGGTGTTCCGGTAATTAATAATCTCTCTTTAAATATCCACGCTGGTGAAATCCTTGGCATTATTGGGCGCAGTGGAGCAGGAAAATCAACACTTATCCGCTGTTTAAATGGGTTAGAGAAGATTGATGCAGGATCCATTTTTTTTGAAGGCGTTGATATTTCTAATCTATCAGAGATAGAATGGGCGCCTTACCGTCAACGAATTGGAATGATTTTTCAACATTTCAATCTTCTCTCATCGCAAAATATTCTTGATAACATTGCATTGCCGCTTAAATTAAGTGGTGTAAGTAAAAAACAACGCCACAAACGTGCCCTTGAACTGATTGAATTGGTTGGGTTATCTGGGAAAGAATATTGCTATCCAGCACAATTGTCCGGGGGACAAAAACAACGCGTTGGCATTGCACGCGCTCTTGCTGCTAATCCTAAAATATTATTATCAGATGAAGCCACTTCTGCTCTTGACCCTGAAACAACACAATCTATTCTAGAGCTCCTTGCTGATATTAACAAACACCTCAATCTCACGATTGTGCTCATCACCCATGAAATGGAAGTTGTGCGCACCATAGCGCATCGCGTTGTTGTTCTTAATCAGGGGAACATTGTAGAAGAAGGACGTGTGAAAGACATCTTTACATCACCGCAAGACGATACAACCATAGCTATGCTCAAGCTTGTAACCCCGCAACTTCCTGAAAAATTTGCGAAAAATCTCAAACCAATCGGACGAGAAGCTGTCATTGAAATTAATATTGCCGGTGAAATTGCCCAGCAGCCTTTTCTTCATCTTCTAGAAAATGAGAGTGGTTTAAAAGCACGTATTTTGCATGGTGGCATTGATACAGTTCAAGATGAAACCATCGGGCGACTCTTCTTGGCTCTTCCTGGAGAAGATAAAGAAGCTTTAGAAAAAGCTGTTCAATGGTTAACGAAAAAAGGACGATATTGTGAGGTCTTAGGCTATGTTTAATGTTCTGTCTCATGAACTTCCCCAAGCTGTTATTGATACAATATTGATGACACTTAGTGCTTCTGTTATGGCATTTATTATAGGGCTTCCCCTTGGTCTTCTTCTTCACACAACAGCACGCGGAGGGATTTTTTCCTCATCTCTCATCAATCGCCCTTTAAGCATGATCATTGACAGTATTCGTGCCATTCCCTTTATCATTCTTGCATTTTATCTTCTTCCCGTTACGCGTATCGTTGTAGGAAGAGGGATAGGAATGCCTGCTGTAATTTTTATACTGACCATTTCAGCTATCCCTTTTTATGCTCGCATGGCGGAACTCTCTTTTAAAACCGTTGAAAACGGTCTCATTGAAGCGATCCGCTCGATGGGTGCAAGTCGTCTTCAAATTATCAGACATGTTCTTATTCCTGAAGCTCTCCCTAGCCTGATTACAGGTTTTACAGTCATGGTCATTTCTCTTATAGGAGCCACCTCACTTGCTGGATATCTTGGTGGAGGCGGTTTAGGGGATATGGCAATCCGCTATGGCTACCAACGCTACAATACCTTCATCATGACCATCGTCATCATCCTTTTGATCGTGCTTAATATTACAACCCAATGGACTTCTGATAAAATCGTACAAAAACTTGATAAAACAAAACATTAAAAGACTTAGAATTTCACATGCCAATACCATCATCCTCTTTGCCACTTTCCAAGTGCACCAACCCTTGCCTATCGAAAACACTCATAAGAGATTAGAAACTTTTTTCTTAAACAGTTTTTATCTCTCCCCATCCGTTTGTAACATGAAAGAAAATAGTTTTAATGGCTTTAATATAAAAGGGGATAAAATAAGAGATCTCACAGTATGTGAAACTCTCTTTAAATTAAGACATTGGTCACGACCTTTCCCAACCTTAGATAACACATTGAATTTATAATGATAATATGGCGTTATTCATATTGAATGAGAACTCTGAATACCGTAAGATCCTCTCATTCCCACTTTGTTCCATATAGAATCAACCAAAACCTCTCGCTTACACGTTAAAAGCGGGAAGAGCCGTGTGAGTAAAACTATACAAGAAAGAAAGGCATGCCTCTTATGAATTATCTCAAGCGCCAAGACCTGTCTTAACATTGGCGGCTAGCATATAATATGATGGTGCCGGTTTTCTTCTTCACAAGCATAAAGATAGGGGTGCTCAATGGCTTTATCGTTATACTATTCACAGGCGCCATTGCGAAATGGGTGTGACGAGCGTTGAGAGATGTTGCTTTAAAATAAACCCGTGAATTGGCAACGCAAGTATATTCCATTTGAAGCGTTCTGTTTTACGTGATGGGTATGATCCCATTAAAGAACGCTATAAACAAAAGCGTGAAGCAATGCACTATCTTCATTAGGAAACTCCTCTTCAAAACGATCTAGTAAAGATAGCAACCCGCTCTGGCTATCAACGCTATGATAGCTCCACCATATCTATCATCCTATAGATTATTCTCAATATCATCATTGAAGAAACTTCTAATAGAATTGTATAAAAATTTTATAAAATAAAGCACTCAAATAATCTAGATATTGGAAGGTTTTTCTTCCACAACAGCAACAATAAGCCATTGAGCTGTAAGAGCTGGTTTTTTTAACTTTTCAATTTCCACCGTAACCCCATAATGGAAAACCACTCGACCAGAAGGACGAATTTCTGCGTCGTCTAACACAAAACGCGCACGTATCCGTACCCCTGTTTTCACAGGACTCATGAAGCGTACTTTATCGAAACCATAATTAATCCCCATTGTGCTCCCTTCCAACTCTGGAAGAGCTTCATAAGCGAGCGTAGACAAAAGCGATAATGTTAAAAAACCATGAGCAATCGTGCCGCCAAAAGGTGTCTTTTTAGCCTTTTCCTCATCAACGTGTATCCATTGATGATCATCTGTAGCACATGCAAACTGATTAATCATATCCTGTGTAACAAGACGCCACTCCGATAATCCCACTTCTTTCCCAATAAAACTGGTGACATCTTGTACTGTTATTTTTTGCTGCATAACGCTATTCCTATTTTATTTGATAAAAGAAACCACCCCTCTTGCTTTTATAAAATCCATTGATTAGAGCTTCAAGAATAAAAGATTAATTGTCTTAAAAACAAATGCACCTTATGAATGAGAAAAGTTCTTTAGCAGAATAGTTTTCAAATAGGAAAAAAGAATGGCAAGCAATGTGAACCTAACAGGTTTAGCGCATGATTTGAAACAACGTGCAGAAAACCATCCCCCCATCCGTATTGGACTGATTGGTTGTGGTGAAATGGGCACAGATTTATTATCAAGTATTGCGCATATGGATGGTATAACAGTCGCTGCTGTAGCCACGAGGACACCGTCACGTATTTTTGATGCCGCTACACTAGCCTATGGCGAAGATGGACATGTCTGTGAAGTTGAAAATACTTATGCTCTCACCCAAAGCATTGAAAAGGGTTTGATTGCAGCAACAGATGATATTAACCTTGTTTTGCGCCATGAACAAATTGATATTATCGTTGATGCAACAGGCTATCCCGAAGCAGGAGCAGAGATTGGTATCAAAGCGCTTGAGAATAACAAACATCTTGTCATGATGAATGTTGAAGCAGATGTTACAATTGGCGCTTATCTCAAACATGAAGCAGAAAAACGAGGGCTCATTTATACACTTGGTGCCGGCGATGAACCTACTTCTTGTATGGAACTCATAGAATTTGTTTCAGCCCTTGGACATAAGATTGTTGCAGCCGGTAAAGGAAAAAATAATCCTCTGCGCTTTGATGCTACACCTGACGCTTACGAAGAAGAAGCATTCCGGCGTAATATGAATGTGCGCATGTTGGTTGAATTTATTGATGGTTCCAAAACGATGGTTGAAATGGCAGCCATTGCCAATGCCACCGGACTTCTCCCCGATTGCCCAGGAATGCATGGACCACGAGCAGCGCTACAAGATTTAAACAAAGTGCTTATTCCAAAACAAGATGGGGGCATTTTACAACAATATGGTGTTGTAGATTATTCAATAGGTCAAGGTGTTTCACCAGGTGTCTTTGTCATTGCCGAAATAGCACACCCACGTTTACGCGAGCGTATGGAAGATTTAAAAATTGGCCAAGGACCTTACTTCACCTTTCATCGCCCCTATCATTTAACAGCAATGGAAGTTCCCCTCACCTGCGCACGTATTATGCTTTATGGCAAAACAGATATGGTTCCTCTTAGCCATCCCGTAGTAGAAGTCTGTGCTGTTGCTAAAAAAGATTTACATCCAGGTGATCAGCTAGACTTTATCGGTCTTTATACTTATCGTGCTTGGATAATGAACATCGCAGAAGCACGCGCTCACCACGCCATTCCTTGTGGCCTTTTAGAAAAAGCAACAGTAACAGCTGCAATTAAAAAAAACGAACTCATTACAGTACATAATACTGCTATTCGTGAAGATCAATGGATTGCACGTCTTCGTGCTAAACAAGACCTTTTACTTCATTGCCCTTCTTCCGCTAAGCTATAAATACTCCTGAATTACCTTACTTAACAGTATCCTTCCCTTAGGCAACAGAATAACCCAGAATACACTTCTATCGCAAATACAGGTTTATGTTTTAATAAAAGCATTTTCCAACGATGCACATCACCACTTCCCTCTCACAATATGTCCCATAAATGCGACAGTATAAACCACCCCATGAGATGGCATAAAATTCATTGTGTATCACTATCTTTACTCTATGAAGATACAAACCAGCACCATCATTTATTTTCCAATACTACAACAGTCCTTGAACCTTAGAGATAATTCATGAGAAGAATTTTTACTCTTTTTTCTTTAATAATTTTGTCCATACACGAACACAACTTGTTATACGTAAAAAATACTTTTGATGGATTTAACATCAAACAAATTTGAAATGATAAATAATAATTTCTCATTTTTCTTATTGCATGAGAGCCATGAATACAGAGATATTTTTTATTTTATTCCCTTATGAAAGATAAAAAAATTTAAAAAGGATAAAATATACCTTCGATGAATAATCTTCATATGAGAAAAGGTAGACAATATTAGACTGATAAAGATAGTAAGTATACTAGCCTTATTACTAGAATAATAATCATAAACTGTAAAAAAATCAGGTTACGCTAATTTGTAAAAAAAAACATAAATGTAGGATCTTGAACTTTAATAATGTTAATAAAAGCTACATTTATTATTAAGAGTAGTAATTTTATTATCTATTATAGTATAAATAATAAAATATTTATTTTTTAAAAATAATGAAGTGAACAAAAAAACCTCGACTCTGTCGATGAGTTTTCTACTAAAGTGTACTGAATATTCCAAAAAGAGATACAACAGCACCTAATACATCCCCAATACATAAAGAAGCAAGAAGTGATAAAATACCTATCCCCCCCCAAAAGGCTGAACCTGAAAAGGCAGCAGCTTTTTCAGCTTTCCCTAAAGCAATAACCTCTTGTTCCTCAACACCTTGAATAACAACTCTATCCACAGCTTTAATAGCTACATTTTTTTCTAGTGTAGGAATAGTAATTGCCATTCTCTCTTGAACTTTATTTTTTACAAAACTTGCATTTCCCTCTATAGCTTGTACAAAAAAAAGAATAAATAGTGTAAAAGTAAATGAACATACACGATTTTTAAATATTTTAAACATAGCTTTCTTTGCTCCTCTTTTTCTTCACTGAAAAAATGAAAGAATATTCACATATATAAAAACCAAAAATTATATTTAATCATTTATATAATTGCACATAATAAAATATTATATGTAATTTTGTTATTATAATATAACACATTATGTATTACATGTAAAGATAAAAACAATAAATGATAAAAATAATTTATTACTTTTACGCCATAATAAATCAAGATACCAACAGTAATATTTTGTCATTTTTATTTCTATAATTAAAAATAATAATAATTTGTTAAATTTCTTATTATAAGAAATATTACGAAACAAATTCATTTAAAAAATTATATAATAGAGGTTTTATAAATAATTTGAAATGTAATTAATTTTAAAGAACTATAAAATTTAAAACTTCCAATATAATGATATATGATTGTCTATTATTTCAATAAATATAAAAATGAAATAGCACTTAATGGATTTTTATTATATCACTCATCATTAATATTGAAAAATAAAATTAGTATCGAATAAAAACTTGATCTAAAACAAATATATCCTAATAAAACAACTTTAAATAGTGTACTATTTTTCTATAAAATAGGTATAAAGTGTAAAAAAGCAATTAAAATCTCTATCTTCAAAAGGAAGAGACGTTAATAAAATGATTCTCAACTTTTACTGATATATAAAGAAAAAATACTGCATAGCATCTTCAAAAAGGTAATTCAGCCCCCTTTATCTCATACAGCATAAAGAACTCAAAATATTGACTTTCAAACCTAACAAAACAAACGCATAAAATAAGTAAATCTATCAGATTTACAAAACCATTATAAGCAATACTAGAGCTCCAACAAACTACCTAAAATTAAATAAAAAGAGAGTCATGAAAAATGAAATGATCCCCAAAATACTGAAAAAATTTTCTTTCTTAATTTTCATAAAAGTTATTCCATATTTTTCGTCAATATTGTAGAGCACAGCCTTATTTATATTTTAAGTAATTATATTTACTCTATATTAGTAACAAATAATTCTCTTTGAAAGAAATTTTTGGCAATATTCACATAACTGTCTGCAATTTGTGAAAAACGAATAATAATAAATAATTGATCAAATTCTTGAAAGAAAAGGAATAGAGAAACTTACTAAAAAATTGCATTTTAAAAATACCAACTTAAGTAGCGCATTGAAAAAATAACGCCATAAAACTGATATTGAATAATAAATTCATCAACCGATCACTTTAATCGCAAAATATTAATCTATAATAATAATTTATTGTTTTGCCTGTTGAATGAGAAAGCTGACGATTATAAAACTCTCTTATATTTTAACTCTGTTTATATTGAATCAATCAAAATTCTTCACTTGCAAATCACAAACGAGATCGGTGTGTGTGTAAACACACTTGAAGAAAGCAAACTATCACTTATGAGGTATCTTAACTATCAAGCGCTGTTAACACAGTATTGAAAACTGGCAAAGTGAATGATGGTGTCCCTTTTTACTTTAAAAGTGTAAAGATGGTGGAACACAATAGATTTTATATTATAAGGCTTTACCGTTATACTATTCACGGGCGCCGTTGCAAAATAGGCTTGGATACCTTGAGAAATGTTTCTTTAAAACAAAAGCGTCAATGTGCAACACAATGGCGTTCTGTTTATCATGTATCCAACGGTGTTTCTTGTATCCAACGGTGTTTCTTACTGAATCATCTTATAAACTGCTCTATGAGATTACAAATTCATCTTACGTGAATTCTTCCCTTTATATTTATTTTTTCTCATGAACACTAAAATCTGTTAAGACACTATCCAAAGTAAAATAAATCAACAAATATTTCTATTCTTTTGTAATATACAGATAATTGAATAGAGTTCCTGATTGCAACAAAAGTCTGTAATATTGCAATAGTAGAAATACTTTGATCATCCTCGCTCCATAATAAAAGAATAATATGTAATTTACAGAAAAAATTACATATTTAATATATATGAATATATAATTATTAAAAATGAGAATATACATCAGAAATAATTATAAAAGACAACTATCTTGAGAAAGATTGCCTAATATTACAGAAAAATTGCGGTGGCTTTGCTCAATAAAAGCTTCTCTATTTTTAACAAAGCTCTCATTTTTATGCATCCATATGTGATGTAAAAAGACGCCTATTTGCGTTTCTCTTATAGATAGATTAAATAGTGACAGCACCTTTGATCACTTTGTCTCTTTTGACTTCTCTTTTGGGCATTAATTTATGGTATCTAACCCACCTTTTCTCGCTCTTTTACCTTTGGGTGCACATGAATATCACGGAGAGCACCTTCCTTTCGAAACCGACTGGATTATTGCTGAAGCTTTTGCAAAAGCCCTCACTTTACAAACAAAAGAGCAGTTTCATATCGCACTTTTACCGGTTGAAAAGATTGGCTATTCTATAGAACATATGGATGTTACAGGCACGCAAACCCTTACCTTTTCTGATGCGATTAAGCGATGGATAAAGATTGGTGAAAACTGTTATCACAAAGGGATCAACCGTCTTCTTCTTCTCAATGCTCACGGAGGAAATTCACCTTTAATGAGCATTGTTATCACCGAATTACGAAAGCGCCTTTCCATGCTCGCTGTAGCAACAAGCTGGAGCCGTTTTGGTTTACCACAAGGTCTCATGGAGCCATCTCAACAACATCTTGATATCCATGGAGGCTTTATCGAAACCTCTCTCATGCTCTATTTAGCACCAGAAAAAGTCCATATGGAAAAGGCAGAAAATTTTCATAATAAACAAGCGGATATGATTGCCAATTATCGGTATTTACGCGCTTATGGTCCTCATGCCTTTGGTTGGACAATGAAAGATCTAAATACGCAAGGTGCGGCAGGAAATGCAAGCAAAGCAACACCACAAGCCGGTGAAGCAATCTTTTCTCATGTTCTGTCTCAGCTTCGTGATTTACTTGATGATATCAATCGATTTAACATAAACACATGGCAATAAAGAACAATAAAAGGTCTCTCCATGGAAACGATACACCCCAAAAAACTTCCCGTTACGGTTCTCACAGGCTATCTTGGTGCTGGAAAAACCACCCTTCTCAACCGCATTCTCAGTGAAAATCATGGCAAACGTTATGCCGTCATTGTCAATGAATTTGGTGAAATTGGTATTGATAATGACCTGATCATTGAATCAGACGAAGAAATTTATGAAATGAATAATGGCTGTGTTTGCTGCACCGTACGTGGTGATCTCATTCGCATTCTAGAAAGTCTGATGCAACGTTCTTATCGATTTGATGCGATCATTATAGAAACGACAGGGCTTGCTGATCCCGTTCCCGTAGCACAGACCTTTTTCATGGATGATACTATCCATGAAAAAACAGCTCTCGACAGTGTCATAGCAGTCGTTGATGCAAAGCATTTTTCCTCTCAATTAAAAACAAGTCGTGAAGCTGAAGACCAAATTGCCTTCGCGGATATTATTCTTTTAAATAAGATTGATCTTGTCACCCAACAAGAACGCAGCCATGCTGAATCCCTTATTCTGGCCATTAATCCTCGCGCTATACTCTATACAACACAGCGCACCAATATCCCTCTTGAGACACTCCTTAATCGTGGTTTTTTTGATCTCCAACAGACTCTCGATCATGAACCTCATTTTCTCGATCACGAACATACACACCAACATGCCAACCATGTATGTGGTCCCGATTGTAATCATGATCATGACCATCATCACGCATCCACCATTCATGATATTACCATCACTTCTGTAAGTTTAAAAACAGATGCTCTGCAACCAGAAAAGTTTTTCCCTTGGATCCAGCAGGTTACACAGCAACAAGGACCTGATATCTTGCGTCTTAAAGGCATTATCGCCTTTCAAGGAGACGATGATCGTTACGTCATTCAAGGGATACATATGCTTCTTGAAGGACAACATCAACGCCCATGGCGTGAAGATGAAAAACGAGAAAGCCGCCTTGTCTTTATAGGACGCTCTCTTGATGCTGAAAAATTAAAAACTGGTTTTGAAAATTGCGCATAAGTGAGTGATAATGCCAAACATTACCCATTATGATCTCAAAAGTTACTGCCTTTCCTGCGGTTTTATAGGCAATAAACCAGCCTTTGTTTCCGTAGAAGGTCTCATTGTTTTTTTTAATCCAACCCCACAAATCGTTGAAGTTCACCAAGGAATAATTTCAAGCCATTTTTCCCATGACAATACCGCGATCATCACCGGTGGAGAAGATGGAAAAGTCTGTCAAACAACCGCAGCAGATCACACGGAAGTGTTAAGCCAAAAAGAACGCAAATGGATAAACAACGTTGCTTTTGGTCCACAAAAAGCTTTTGCTTTTTCCTCCTCACGCCTCGCATTTGCGCATATTGGAAAAGAACGACAAGAGCTCACACATGAACGCAGTGTAGAAGGCCTTGCTTTTGCCCCAAAAGGTTTGCGACTTGCCGTTGCCCATTACAATGGAGTCACTCTTCATTGGTTATCAACGCAAATATCTCCCACCACATTGGTATGGAAAGGAGCTCATTGTGGTGTCACCTTTTCACCAGACAACCGCTATGTCATTTCCACCATGCAAGAAAACGCCTTACACGGTTGGCGTCTCACTGATAATCAACATTTACGGATGAGTGGCTACCCAAGCAAAGTTAAAAGCTGGTCTTGGAGCGCAAAAGGAAAATGGCTAGCAACATCAGGTGCCTCTGCCGCAATTGTTTGGCCCTTTCATACAAAAGATGGCCCCATGGGAAAAACACCTCTAGAACTAGGCACACGAGCAAATGCGCTTGTTAGCACCGTTTCATGCCACCCAAACAAAGAAATTGTAGCAATAGGCTTCAATGATGGAATGATTTTAGCGGCACAATTCCATGATGGAAAAGAAGTCCTTCTAAAAGGTTATGGGAAAAGTGCTATCTCAGCACTTAACTGGGATCAAGCAGGGCAAAACCTCTCCTTCGGTAGCGAAAATGGTGAATGTGGTATAATCAATATCACTGATTAAATTACACCAACAAACGCAATCATCGCCGATAAAAAATGCCCACACAATACTCCAGAAATCTTATCCCCTTGCATCTCCAGAGCTCTCAGAAATCCTATCTCCCTAATCTCCCCCCAAAAATCTCCTAAAATCTTCGTAATCATTAAATCTTCCCTCTTCCTTTTCTCCCCCCTTTAGACAAGAAAATACCTTAAACATGTTTTTTGACCTTTTAACATTGCTACCCCCATACAAGAATAAAAACATCACCCTCAAGACCGCCCCCCCCATCTCCTTATAAACATCTATATAGGCTACATACTTCCACAAAAGCATTTTTCTTAAAAATTTGGCAAAAAATAGCTGATATCATCATTAAAACAACGATTTATTCCTACGATCAGAAGAAGGGAATTCAACACTATTTTCCTAAATAAAAAATTTTTTGATTTCCCCCTCTAAAGAGCAAAGTTTCCTACGAGCAGCCTTCCACACTTTAGTTTCTTGCCTAGAAAATTCTATCTAATAATCATTTCATGGAGCTTCTATTACCGCCCTCTGTTCCGGTATCTCCTTCATCTACAGATTCTGTTTCTCCTCCTTCTGTCCCTGTTGAACCAAAGCCTTCTCAGTCCTCTGATCCTTTAGATCCTTCATCTAATCTC
>NZ_JBHIQC010000024.1:0-17045 GCF_042196385.1 Bartonella sp. AP150HLJHH
AGATGAGGGATAGAGGCAAAAAACTCAATAGAATCAAGATTCACCTTTTCCCTTATATTAGACATAACTATTTTATTCTACTTGCTTTTTATTTGCCTTGCACGGACACTATTATGAAATGGGCTTGGGTGCTTTGGGAGATGTTTCTTAAAAAAACATATGAATTTTAAACAACAAGCATATTCTTTTTTACGGCATTCTATTTTACCCGAAGAACGTACCTATGAAAAGGACGACTAAACAAAAGCATGAAGCAATCTACAGGTTATAATGACCAAATATTCAAGCTTTATTCTGCATCGCCTAACTCAGCATCAAGAAACTGATGCAAATCTACAATGTAATAACGTTGTAATGCATTATCTACACTGCTTTGTGCTTTTGCCTGCCATGCTTCTTGAGCGGATTGATAATCTGAGAAAATACCAACCACATCTAACTCATCAGGATTCTTAAATTGATTACTGTTAAGATTTTTTAATTCCCCACCAAATACAAGATGTAAATATTGTTTTTTTTCTTTGGTTTCAGTCATATGTGCCTCCATATCATTTAGATTATCTTAGCGCGCTTTTACGTGATTAAACTAACTTTGTTTGACGAACAACATCTATCATATCTTGACAGCAATTATTTTTACCAGCAATTAAAAGTCCATACTGGTAAGGTTCAATTCCATAAGATAGTAAAGGGGCATCAAGCGATAAAAAACACCCTCCACACTCCTGCAAAATAAGATCAGCAGCGGCAATATCCCATTCATGACAATTTGGACGAACTAATACGATATCAATTTCATCTTGAGCAACAAGAACAATACGATAAGCAAGAGAAGGAAGATAATGGTAAAGACTGACTTGATTGAGAAAATCATCTGGTAATTTTTGTGCGAGCGATTTATCAAGTGAAATTTTATATTTTCGATGAACCTCAAAGGCTAAACGAGGAAGTTTTATCCCATTTAATGTTGCCCCTCCACCTGTTACAGCTGTATAAACATCTCCTTGAGCCGGACATTGTAGAACCCCCACAATAGGACGCCCATTCTCAATAATGGCAACCGAAATACACCAATAAGGATTGCCAGAAAGAAAACCACGCGTTCCATCAATAGGATCAACAACAAAAGAGCGCTCATAATAATCTTGTTTTTCTCGATTATCTTTTGTTTCTTCTGAAATCCATCCATAATTTGGACGAGCTCCAAGAAGCCTCTCTTTCAAGAAATGATCAACAGCAAAATCTGCTTCACTAACTGGGGAATTACCTTCTTTAATCCAGACATCCAACGTGCATCCAAAATACCGCATTGCTAAATCTCCTGCCTCTCGACAAACATCACGCAAAAGATTTAAATCAGAAGAATGATGCGTGTTATTTTCCTGCAAGTGTCATCCCTTCAATTAACAATGTTGGAGCAGCTGTACTATAACGCCGATCAATATCATTGGCAGGTGTTAAATGTGCTAACATATGAAGCAAATCAGAACCTAGCGTTACTTCACTTACCGGATAAGCAATTTCACCATTTTCAATCCAAAAACCGGAAGCCCCACGACTATACTGACCAGTAATAAAATCAATGCCATGACCGAATAATTCGGTCACATAAAATCCATTTCGCAAATCTTTTATCATATCGCAAGGCGATACTAAACCCGGTTCAATAGCAAAATTTGTACTGGTCGGCTGCACTAATGATGCCGAACGCATACCGTGTCCATTTGTTTTAAGTCCCAATTCACGTGCTGTAGATGATGAAAGAAGCCAATTTTTTAAAATACCATTTTCAATAATATTGAGTGTTTGCCCCTCTACCCCTTCTCCATCAAAAGGATGAGAAGCATTTCCACGTAATCGCAAAGGTTGATCGGTTACATTAACATTAGGCTTCATCACTTCCTTGCCTAGGAAATTCTGTAAAAGACTCGTTTTTCGAACCACAGAGGCTCCATTGACCATAGATGCGATATGCCCTGCAATTCCACGAGCCGTACGCGGATTAAAAATAACATCAACGCTCCCAGTCGCCGCACGAACTGCACCCAAACGTCGAACAGCACCAAGCCCTGCATTCTTTCCCACAGTTTCTGCTGCCTCTAAATCAGAAAAATGTAAGGCTGTTGTATAATCATAATCCCGCTCCATCTGTGTTCCTTCACCTGCAAGAGCACTACAAGAACGTGAAAAACAACTTGAGCGATAGGCTCCACAAAAACCATCGCTGGTCACAAGAATAAACCCACTACGGCCATAAGCTGTTGCAGCGCCACCAGAATTGCTTACACCTTTAACATCAAGAGCTACTGCCTCCGTTTTTAAAGCATCTTCTGTTAAAAAATGACTGCTGGGTACAAAATCATCAAAAAGATCAAGATCTTTAGGATACTTAACCAAACACTCTTTATCTGCCAAACCTTCAAATAAACTATCGGGAGAAGCTTTAGCCATCGCAACAGCACGTTCCGCAAGTTCTTGCGGATAAGATCCTAAATTAGCAGAAACACTTGCTACTTTTTTTCCAACAAAAACCCTTAGAGTAAAATCATTGCTCTCTGCTGCTTCTGTCGATTCGACTTTCCCAAAACGAACTGATACACTGGTAGAATGAGCATGAACAATAACAGCATCAGCAGCATCTGCCCCAGAACGCTTTGCTGCTTCAACCAGCGAAACAGCTTTCTCAATCTGGTTTTTGTCAGTCATTATAGACTCCCTAAAATATTTTATTATTTACATTGATAAGCATTCTGACAAATTTATACAAATCAGAATATAACTCTTGTGTATTGATTCATAAGATTATGCACATTCATGCATTCTTTTTTTTTAATGCATTAAATCATTTCCCTTTTAGCTTCTTTATGAAAAAACGTAATATGCCGTAAAATCTCTTTAGTTTCAAGATTTCTCATGGGCCCTTATCATTTTAGGAGCCAAATCTCCACTGACAATCAAATCAACAGAACAATTGGCAATTAACAAAAGTCTTAGCTATAACACTTGAATTTAAGCCAAAATCCTCAAAAATTCGAAAAGCATAAAATGATCTAAATCACAGGTCTTCCTTCCTCTGGGTAGTAAAAAACTTACCTCATATCTTTCCTATAGCATTCTTTTATTTCCAAGCAAGAATCAAGAAAATGCCTTATATTTGTATACACTTCTTTGCTTCTATAAACTCTCTCATAATGAGACGGCACTCTTGTAAATGAAACAAAACTTAAACAGAGTAAAAAATATTTCCTTCCATTATGGTTTCAACAAAATGAGCAGTCATAAACTTCTTTACCCTAATGGACGTAATATCATAAAGAACTCATTTTTATATTTAAAAGTAATCAAGAAATTATCTTGTAATCTTTCAATAAAATTAACAGTTTGATTTATACTTATAATTTATTGTTTTGTAATTTGTATAAAAAAGCCTAATATCATAAAATTCTCTCTGTTTCGAACCTATTCATGTTGAGTCAATCACAACTATTTGCGAGCAAATCATAAGTAAGGAGCGTATGAATGAAAACCATTTAAGAAGAAATCAAAATATCTCTTATGAAGGTTTTAAATGCAAAAGCTATCGCAACATTAGAAACCAGCAAATATCATGACAATATGGACCTACATCATAAGAGAAGCAATGAGCTTCTGAAACTTTCTCATTTTCAACGAAGAGAGCATCTTATAAGCTTTTATATATAAAAAATTCAATGAATTTCATAAGATTTTTAGCGCAAAATTAATCCCGTAAGATGCTTTGACACGATTTCAACAGCTAACTAAAACCAAATCATAGCTCATCAATTTGCTATATACTCATAACTGATTTCATTCTAACAAGGCTAAGAGTTCTGCACCTTTTAAAGGTATTAACTTCTTTATAAATGCACCCCCTTACAAGATGCTTTTGTTTTCAGTAAGAGCACGTCTGCTCATTTCAATCATTGCATCGCGAAGATGTAACTTAATTTTTGACCCAATAATCATTCCAAAGAAAGGAGAAAATAAACCAGACATGGTTACAGTATGACGAATTTTGTTATTTGAAGAACCCGATTTTGTTGAACAAATATATTCATGATTAAAACTCATACGTGTAAAAGGAAGTTTAGCATAATCAGAAAAACAAACATTTTTTATAACTTTATCAAGTGTAAAAGTTACTGTAGGTCCCTTTTTAGGTTTCATGCGTCCTATAGCGCCTTCTTTGAAAGGACCAGAAAGTTCTACCCACTCAAGCTCGTGATCCCAGCAAGGCCATGATGCCACATCTTCCCATATAGCCCAAATTTGCTCAGCACTTGCTTCTGTACTAATCTCTTCACTATATATCCAATTAAACACGATAATCTCCCCTTTTTTACAAATTACTTATCTTTAGTGATAAAGAATAATATAAAAAAGTATCCTTAAAGCTGCACAACGATAAGATACTTAATACTCTCAGATTTACTTAATATGTAATGACTAACTCAACAAGCGATATTACTAAAATAAACACACAAGTATTCAGGATAAATGAACAATATTTTCAATACTAAACAAAATATCTTTTTTAAGTTTAGACAATAGCAAAAATAGAAGTTACGCATCATATAAGATATCAATGCAGACTGCATAGCTTAAAGCTTTCAACTGCTGATGAAATGTGATGATTAAGGTATGGCAGAAAGAAATTAGATAAAAAAGATCATAACTATTATCGAGGAATATATATCCTATTGGAGAAAAAACATCCTTCTGTATTAAAGCTAATAAAAATTCATCAATTCCTTTAACATTAGAATCTTTTATTGATTTTCTGCTTAACCTTTTAAAAACCATATAAAATGAAGAAAACTGTGAAAAAGCATTTTTTCATCCTATCGGATAAAAACAAGAACTTTCTCAAGATGTAAGCGATCGTAATTTATAGAGACGTATTGCTGTCTCACCATAAAAACGCTCATCGTCTAGATAAAAGACGTCAGGTAAATAAATCATTGTATCTTTCTTTTCTTCAAGTATGAAGAGTGTATCAGCTTTTGCCCACCCTCCTCGCAAAGCTTCTACAAAAGCACGTTCACCTAAACAACGGCTATAGGGAGGATCAGCGCAGATAACATCAAATGGCAGCATTGTGCCAATATTGCCAAGTTTGGTCGCATCACGACGCAAAATCCGTCCTATCGACTGTAATTCAAAGGCTTCTATATTTTTTTGAAGCAACCCACGCCCCTCAACCGAGTTTTCAACAAAAACAGCCGCCTTTGCTCCACGCGAAAGTGCTTCGATGCCTAAAGCACCAGTACCAGCAAAAAGATCAAGAATGCGTTTATTGGTCCAAAATTCTTCTTCACGGCTAGAAAGAATATTAAAAAGGCTTTCACGTGTACGATCACTCGTTGGGCGAATCGACTGATTAACAGGCGAAAACAAAACACGCCCAGCAAATTTACCGCCTATGATCCGCACGTGGACCTCCAAATCGCTTCGAAGTTTTTGCAGCGTCCCTATGTGGTTTAGATTTTTTCATAGCACCACCAAACGATTTTACCTTTTTCTTTCTCTCAAAAGAATGTTCATCATGATCACCTTTTATCATTTTCTCTTTATCCTTTAAAAAGCGATCTTTCTTACCAAAGGGATGCGTCTCGTCATAAGATATTTTGCCATGTTTTTGAACAAAACTTTCCCTCTTCTCTTTGTATGACGGATTTTCTTTTAGTTTTTCCTTGCTTCGATGAAATGATTTTCTACCATCCAAATCGCTCTTATGACCATGCAATTTCTCCTCACTATAAGAAGGCTTTCTACGTGCACTTTGCGGACGTGCACCAGGAGCCATCCAAACATTAGCACGGCGAGAACGCGGTAGAAAACGCTCTGCTTTTCCTTCTTCACTTTTCTCCTTCTTTACATTCTCATGAGACTTTGTACTTAATCGTGCGCGATTATGTTCAACAGAACCATCTCTTGGTCGGCGTCGTATTGCCCTTTCACTTGAGAAAACCCAACCATCATTTGCAATAGAAAGATCTTTCTGGCTTTGCTTTTCTGCAACAACTGCAGAATTTGAAAATGGCTTAAGAATAGGAGCATCAAAATCTGCATTGGCTTGCATAATCAAACGCTCCCCCAACTGATCTCGTAACATCCGCCCTTTTAACTCTTGCACGGCTCCTTCTTCTAAATCAGAGAGATGAAATGGACCATAAGATACACGTATTAATCGATTAACTGATAATCCCAATGCCCCTAAAACATTCTTTATTTCACGATTTTTTCCTTCTCGCAAAGCGACAGAAAGCCATACATTCGACCCTTGTTCGCGTTCAATTGATGCTTCAATCGAACCATAAAAAATACCATTAATCGCAATACCATTTTTAAGGTTATCCAACGCGCTCTGCTTGACTCTTCCATGAGCACGGACACGATATTTGCGGACCCACCCCGTTACAGGAAGCTCTAATACACGCGCTAAGCCACCATCATTGGTTAAAAGCAAAAGCCCTTCCGTGTTAATGTCAAGCCTTCCAACAGAAAGAACACGCGGCATTCCTTTTGGTAAATTACTAAATACTGTGGGTCTGCCTTCAGGATCACGGTTCGTGGTGACAAGACCTGCTGGCTTATGGTAAAGCCATAAACGCGTTCGTTCTATAGGAGGTAAAGGTTTGCCATCAACTTTAATAACATCAGAGCGGCTAACATTAAAAGCAGGCGTTGTCACGACTTTACCATTCACAGAAATGCGACCTGCAACAATCATCATTTCTGCATCTCGACGCGAAGCAATACCAGCACGCGCTAACCTTTTAGCAATTCGTTCACTCTCATTATTTTCATTCATTTGCGTTTCAAACCAATCTTTGCAAGTATGTTCAGAAAATTATTCACATGCACCATACCGCTTATCCTGAAAAAGGAAGTAGCATAATCATTTATCATTTTCTATCCTTTAACGACAATAATGTATCTGTCGACTTGCAAGTTTGTTTTAAACTCTTTAAAAAATAGAGGTATTCTTTTCATTATAAAAGCGTAATAAATCATTCATTCCATAGCATTCCTTATCGAGATAACCTTTAGATTTTCTATACCTTCAGTAGAAAGAATATTATGACCTTGACGCCCATGGAAATAGCCCTTTTAGAAGCGCAAGAGGCTGCAAAAAAAGATGAAGTTCCCGTAGGTGCTATCATTACACGTGGAAAAGCTATCATTGCACGCGCTGGTAACTTTATAAAATCTGCATATGACCCTACAGGACACGCAGAAATACGCGCAATCCGTATGGCTTGCGAAACATTGCAAAGCGAAAGGCTTCCTGATTGCGATCTTTATGTAACACTTGAACCTTGTGCTATGTGTGCCGCTGCCATTTCATTTGCACGCATACGACGTCTCTATTATGCAACAAATGATCCCAAAGGAGGTGCTATAGAAAATGGCCCACGTTTTTATCAGCAACCAACCTGCCATCACAAACCTGAAATTTATTCTGGTTTCAAGGAAAAAGAAGCTGCTCAATTACTTAAAGACTTTTTTATACAAAAGCGATACTAAAAATAATTCTTCTTCCATAACTTTCACTCTTTAAAAACTATCCTACTTCTCAAAAAAGACTGTTAATTCTTCTGATATATATATATAGCAAAAGCTATTTCGAAGCATTTTTTCTCTCTTTTAATTCTGCATATTGTTTCTATTAGATGATACATTCATTCAAAAGAATAATTCATTATTTTGTATATAAAATATAAAGTCCAAAATATCGTAGATATGCTCTCATTTCAAATTACATTGAAACAGTAAAAATCACTTTCTTGCACATCATAAGCGGAATTATCGTCTGGATAAAGAACGTTTTAGAAAAGACTAAAAATGTCTCTTATGAAAGCTCTCAAATGCAAGAATTATCGCAACATTGGAGTCTGTAAAATAAAATGATGGTATCCACTTTCTCCTTCCTAAGCATAAAGTATTGGAGCACAATAGATTTTACGTTATACTAGCCACATGAGCAATGTTGTAAAATGAGCTTGAGAAATGTTTCGTGTTAAGGAAACGCATAAGGAATCTCTCGATGCTGTTGTCATATTGCTATTTCATGAGAATACCCCCCTCCTACAGCAGCATTATAACTGCGCGCGAATGAGAGCTTGGTATCATAAGTAATTGGAAAAATACTTTACTTTAAATGTTTTGTCTTTTCCCTATCGACCAATAGGTGCGGTTTTTGCCGGTTGGCGATAACTTAAAGGTGGTTCAGTGAGATAGCGACGGTATTTTGAACTTCCAACTTGTGCTCTCTGACGACGTAAATATTCCTGTCGTTGCTTCGCATTCAACTGTGAAGGATTTTCTGAACCAACGCCATTAACTGACGATCCTTTGTGAGGAAAAGGAGTATTCCCTTGATGCTTCTTCGATGCTGCCATTTCATTGACAGATCTATCTTGTTGTGGTACCGGCAAAAATCTGCGTGAACTAGGGCTTGGTATTACAAGTTTTGGATGAGGTTTCATAACAATCTGGCTGCTGTTATTTGTTGGTGTTAATGAAGTGATATTAGCAACATCTTCAAAAAACTGTATTGAAACTGGTTTATTAGTACCATAGGTAGGAGCGGATAAATTGCATCCCGTTAAAACAAAGCACATCCCTAAAATTCCTATTGGAAATATTTTTATTTCACGTTTTCTCACTGCCTATTCCATTTCCTAGGTGTATGGCTGATTAATATTCCCGTTATTTATGAGAGAACGGTCCATACACAAATTTCCCCCCTGCAGATAAAACAACGGAATTTTTTTCGTACCACAAAAAACTATATTCATCAATATGAGAAATATACTTGCATTTCTTTCCTTTGATCTAAAACTTTAAATCTTGCCAAGAATCTGCAATTCCCGCAAAGCAGCTGCATCACGAGCAGATACATCCGGATAAGCTAAATCACTCCCAACATCTTGTGTATAACGCCATGATCGAGCACATTTTTTTCCTAATGCCTTCTCTGGATATACACCAACACCTTCAACATCATTCAAAGTAAAAGCATCGGAAGGTATCGTGTCCTGCGTAATTGTGAGTGCACTGGTAATACAGATCTCCGCCATATCCACATTTTCTAATGCCTCTCGTAAAACCAGATTGGAAATAAAAACAATAGGCGCAGCTTCCAAAGAGGATCCAATACGCTTATTAGCACGTTCAAGCTCTAAAGCACCTGTCACAACTTTACGGACCTGCCGAATTTTTTTCCAACGCTCAGCCAAAGATTGGTTTTGCCATTCTTCTGGTACAGAGCGAAATTGTTCCAAATGCACCGATTGGCTTCCTGGATAACGCTCTAACCAAGCTTCTTCCATAGTAAAAGGTAACATTGGAGCAAGCCATGTGACCATACGCTCAAAAATCTCACGGACAACCTGCAAGGAGGCCTTGCGTTTTTTTGATGAAGGCGCATCACAATAAAGAGAATCCTTGCGGATATCAAAATAAAATGCCGATAACTCAATGATTGAAAAATCCAATAATGCACGCATAATCTTTTTAAAATCAAATTCATCGTAAGCGCGATTAATCAACTGATCAAGTTCAAAAAGCCTATGCAATATAAATTTTTCAAGATCCGGCAGTGCACCATAAGATACTTCTTCTCCATCATCATGTGCTAAAGTTCCTAGCATCCAACGAATTGCATTGCGTAGTTTACGATATGAATCCACATTTGTTTGAAGTATTTTTTTGCCTAAACGCTGATCTTCCCAATAATCGGTTGTCATAACCCAGAGACGAAAAATATCAGCTCCAGATGTTTTAATGATCTCTTGCGGAACAACCGTATTGCCTAAAGATTTAGACATTTTCTTACCATTCTCATCCAAAGTAAAACCGTGTGTGATCACGGCTTTATAGGGAGAACAAGCACGCGTACCACAGCTTTCCAAAAGAGAAGATTGGAACCATCCGCGATGTTGATCTGAACCTTCAAAATAAACATCAGCAGGCCATTTCAAATCAACCCGATCTTCTAACACAAAGCTATGGCTGGCTCCAGAATCAAACCAAACATCCAAAATATCATAAACCTGTACCCAAGGCTCATGTGCACGCTCACCTAAAAAACGTTCACGTGCTCCTTCAGCAAACCATGCATCTGCCCCTTCTGCTTCAAAAGCCCGTAAAATACGCTCGTTCACACCTTCATCTTTTAGAATAACACCATCCTCATTCGCAAAAATACAAATAGGAACACCCCAAGAACGCTGACGAGAAAGAACCCAATCAGGACGATCTTCTATCATAGAAGCTAGGCGGTTTTGTCCAGAAGACGGCACAAAACGCGTTTTTGAAACAGCTTCCAAAGCCCGACTACGTAAAGTTGAACCATCCCCAAAATCTTTATCCATTGAAATAAACCATTGTGGTGTATTGCGAAAAATAACGGGTTTTTTTGAACGCCAACTATGGGGATAGGAATGCTTTAAACGCCCCCGTGCAAACAATCGATCTGCTTTAATTAAAGCATTAATGACCTCTTTATTGGCATCACCCATTTTTCCATTATCATCAATAACACGTGCAGGTCCTCCTTCACGATCTGGTCCTAAACCTGGAACATCTTTCGTATAGAACCCTGCATCATCAACAGGAAACGGTATAGATGAATCAATCCCCGCTTGCTCCAGTAAGGACTTATAATCATTCCAAATTTCAAAGTCCTCACGCCCATGGCTTGGTGCTGTATGGACAAAACCTGTACCAGCACTCTCTGTTACGTGCGAACCATCAAGCAATGGAATTTTATAATTATACCCTCCAGCTAAACCTTTGAGTGGATGAGAAAGAACAAGAGCTTTCAACTCTTCAGAAGAAATAACACGCAAATGCTTCAAAACAAGTTTGGCTTTTTCTCCACAACTCATCGCTAAAGCGTCTGCAAAGAGAAGCTTTTCTCCCACTTGAGGACCAAAATCATTTTCAGCACTTTCAACTTCGTAAATACTATAAGAAATTTGCGAAGAATAACTCACTGCACGATTGCTTGGAATCGTCCACGGTGTTGTTGTCCAAATGACGACATGAGCACCATATAAATCATCAGAATTTGCTTCAAAAACAGGAAACTTAACCCAAAGCACCTCTGATTCATGATCATGATATTCAATCTCAGCCTCTGCCAAAGCCGTACGCTCCACAACAGACCACATCACCGGCTTGGAACCACGATAAATCTGATCTGACATAGCAAATTTTATCAATTCACTGGCAATGCGTGCTTCTGCATGAAAAGCCATTGTAGTATAAGGCGTGTTAAAATCTCCCACGACACCAAGGCGTTTAAATTCTTCACTTTGAATGGTTACCCAATGCTGTGCAAATTCACGGCATTCTTGACGAAACTCGTTAAGAGGTACCTCATCCTTATTTTTTCCTTGTGCTCGATATTTTTCTTCAATTTTCCATTCAATTGGAAGCCCATGGCAATCCCAACCAGGTACATAATTTGCATTAAAACCGCGCATTTGGAATGAACGAACAACCACATCCTTTAGAACTTTGTTTAAAGCATGCCCGATATGAATATGACCATTTGCATAAGGCGGACCATCATGAAGAATATAAAATGGACGATCTTTTGCTTGTTGACGCAATTGCGCATAAAGCCCCATATTTTCCCAACGCGCCATCAATTCAAGCTCTTTTTGCGGAAGCCCTGCACGCATAGGAAAATTTGTCTGTGGGAGATAAAGAGTTTTTGAATAATCTATTGTTTCATTTTTCACAGCCATTGTGAAATATCCCTGTCCACTTTTACGATTTCATTTTTGCATAACTTCCCTGAACCCTGCAACTCTGGTTTTTATCTATAGGGAAAGCCGAGCTTATCATTCGTATTAAGCAGCGATCAGGAAAATATATCATCACAATCTATGGGCTTTATCATGAAATTCACAAGAAAAGAAACCAAAAAGTGATCTTAAAAAAAATAAAGGCTCCACTGACAGTGGAGCCTCTTAGAAATTTACTCTTTAAAAAATTAGAATTTATAAGCTACACCAACACGGAAATCATTGGTTTTGTAGTTAACTTCAAGTTTTTCCTTTGCAAATTTCTTTTTACCAAAATCAGAGTAACGATATTCTGCACGTACAATCACATTATCTAGAAGCGAGAAATCAACGCCACCACCAAGTGTGTAACCAATCATAGTTTTTGTTTCATCAGCTAAGTTCTTAGAAGAAACGACTCTTCCATCCTCATCCTTAACGGATATTGATACAGTGTCTTGGAATTGTCCATAAGCAATACCACCAGCAAGATAAGGCATAAAGCGATCAGCAGCAAAACCAATACGTACCCGTGTAGCACCACCCCAATTTTGTTTGAAAGTATGACTTAAAGTTTCAACTGCATCCTCTTGATCAAGACCAAGTTCAGAAGCCATCTTTTTTATTTGTTCTATACCATATACACTGGAAGCGTTCTTATCCACCGCTTGTGTACTTTGTGCACCGTGTCCAGACATATTCTGTCCACCATGAGAACGAGAAGCATGTGGATTAGTACCAGAGCCATGCCCACCTGCATGAGATGCACCATGCGGATTAGCATTTCCGCTACCATGGGCGCCATGATGACCTCCCTGTTGGGCTCCGCTTGTTCCATTAGAAACTTTTGTTTCTGAACCATTGGATGATCCTGATCTCGCGAGTACAAGTGATGAACTCGGTACTGTTCTTTCTACTGCTGATGGTTGTGATACAGATTGTACCGGTGTAGGTGCTTTTACTGCTGGCTGACTTGCTTCTGTTCCTGTTGATGGGGTAGAGAATGTTAGTTTTGTTACAACTGATTTTGCAGGTACCGCCACCGCTGACTGTACTGCTGGTGTGGCTGAGATGGATTGTACTTGTGAAGATCCCGCTAATATAGATGTTGTTTCTGCAGATTTTGCAGACGCATCTGCTCTTTTTGTCTCAACTCTTGATGATTGGTTTCCTGTATCTGATCTTCCTAACGAAAGCTCTGACTGGACCAGTGTTCTTGTCTCTGTGCTGGAGGAGGGTTGTTTAGATGTAGAAACTGTTGCTGTTTCTGCGCCTGTTTGTGGTTTTGTCACTGACTTAGAGGACCCTCGTTGTCCAGCTAACGATGCTGATGTTGGGTTTGAAACTCCTAATGTTTTTCCTTCCACTTTCACTGTTTCTTTTACTGTTGTAGCATTAGGATTGCCAGTTGTTGCTGTTTTCCCTGATTGGCTTACGCCTGGATTTGGTTGTTGATTTAAATTTTCCCGCGTAGATTGCGCTTGGACAGTTGATTGTATTGGTGTATTTGACGTTAAGGTTCCTGCTACTGGTGACACTGGTGTTCCTGTTGTGGTTACACCTTCTGCGGATCTGCGAGATCTTACGACTGCATTTTCTACTGTAGTGTTATCAGCTGCACCTATGGTAATGGTCTTTGTGTGCTTTTTTCCAGATATCATTAAATCCGTATCGATACCAAAAATAAAGTTGTCACCGAGATCAATATTAGAACCTGCATAAAAACCACCTGCAAAACCTGAAAGTTTAGGAGAGAACTCTTTATCCAGTGGTAAACTCTTTTCTTGACCAACAAGAGCCATATCAGCTTTGCTCGAAAAACCACCAGCTTGGACACCTAAATAAAGACCTGTCCATGAAAAAGTAGGTGCAACAATGGTAGAAGCAGTCGATGATGCTGGCTGATGAGGAATCATAACATCAGCAGCTAGTGCTGTAGACGCTGAAATTAAAGAAAAAATAGACGCTGTTATTAAACGTTTTGTATTCATAAAATCTCTCCAAATATCCAAAATGAAATTCATATAGAGCATCTTTTCTGAAATATCTGTAGCAAAAATGACACACTCACAAAAAAATAAAGAATTTTTGTGCACTAAACAAATTATATCAAATTTTTTAAACAAAAAGCGCGTTGCAATCACCTGTTTTGAAGCCAATGTATGCATGTGTCATAGAGGACAACTCGCATTAGCTCTCACTCAATTGCCTGATTGGAATTATGAAATTAAGCACATCTAAAAAATAAATTTGCATATTTTTAAAAAATGGGAGTGTCCATATGTCACCTAGCACACCCCTACTCATTCCTAACAACTTTTAAGTAATGCATGATTCACGCTACGGGTGGATTGTGCCAAATCAAGGAAATAAATCATGGGGAAAAAATACGAATTGACTGATGAAACAATAGAGTTTGATGGATACATTACGCTTTACCGTATCCATGAATTGAGAGACTTTAGAGATAAAAAGGCAGTTAATCTTGACAGCTTTATAGAGGATGAAGACAGTTTAAGTCATGAAAACGATTGTTGGATTTATAATGATGCCAAGGCGTATTCCTTTACCAATATTTACGATAGCGCTAAGGTTTTTGATAACGCACAAGTTGCTTATAATGCACAGATTTTTGAAAACGAAAAAATTTATGATAATTCAGAAGCTTGTAACAAAACTATGACCGCCCAGAACGGCGTCCCTTCAACAAAAGACGACATTCCTTTCTAACACCAAAAAACTAACCTTTTAACACCAGCGTGATTCACGCTACATGTGAATTACATCTAAAATCAAGGCGAACAAACATGGGACACCGTCCACCTACTATTAGGCAACCAGCTATTGCTCGTGCTGTACGAGAAGCTAAAAAACAAGGGTGTGAATTAATAGAAATAAAGCCTACAGGTGAACTGCTTATTTATCTTAAAGCAGACATCCCAATACCAAACCAAGCTAGTCTTCCAAAAAAGTTATTAGATTTGTCAACGAATAAAGATTATGAATCTTCACTCTCTAAGATGTGAAGTTGCTATGCCAAAACCACGCCCCCCTCATCTTGTCAAAGAAATCACACGCCATGGTAAAATTATATGGTATGTGCGTATTGGTCGTGGTCAACGCATTAGAGTACGTGGAACCTATGGAACGCAAGAGTTTGTTGACAACTACCAAAGTGCGCTTGCTGAATTACAAGGGCTTATACTTCCAAAATCCAAAACCGGTAAACTTGTTGAAAGGTTATTTGCATGGCTACTTAAACAGTATTTTAACAGTATCAATTGGCATAGCTTCTCTAAAGTCACAAAAAGAACTCATCCTGATGAAGGTGTGTGATTCTATAGGTCACATTTCATACCAAGCAATCGAAAAGAAACATATTATAGCCGGTGTTGAACATCGTAAATAAACACTTGGAATGGCTAGAGACTTTCTGAAAGGTCTAAACGGACTTTTTAAATGGGCCATTGAACAGGGTCTTTTGGAAAATAATCCAGCTTTAGGAATCAAAAGACCTCCTCTCAAAAACGAAGACGGATTTCCAGTCAAAACAGAAAAAAGTAAATTCCAAACAGATGTTTTTCTGCCAATTTTGTCTGAACTAGCCAAAACCCTTTAAATTGGTCCTATTGGAGAAGAAACATTCATTTGTGGTCAAGTTAATCAAAAACTCTCCAAAGAAAGCTTTGGCGATACATTTAGATAGGCTTGTAATACAGTAGGCATTAAAAAATCAGCGCGCGCATGGTTTAAGAAAATTAGCAGCAACACGCGCTGCTAATTTCGGTGCAACAGTCTCGCAACTCAAAGCAATTTTTGGCTGGACAGACGACACTATGGCATCTCTTTACACAAAGAGCGCAGACCGTAAAAACTTGCTCTTGAAGCCATAAAAAAGCCTCAAAAAGATGAGGAATAGAGGCAAATAAAACTCAATAGAATCAGGAACAACCTATTCTCTCATATTAAACATAAATATTTTATTTTACACATACTTGTGAATGAAACGGCTTTTAAAACCTTGTCTGTTAAAGTTTATGCTCTTTGCCTCTGCATAATTTAGCGTTTTTAAGTTCTATTCTTGAAAAACTATGCAAGACCTTAACAAACTATTTATTGATCTAAGCGTTCAATAATCTTTTCTTCCATTCAAATTACCTTTTTGCTTATCCTAAAGAAAAAAGCATTATAAATATACCTAATTTTCAGTCATATCTGGAAAAGGTTTTAAACTGTCGATGCAAATCTTATACAACGTTTTATTCAAATAGTGTAAATCAGTCCTTTCCTCCAAGATACCCTTTAGACGCATTAAATATCTGAATATTTTTATTTAAAAAATAAAAATCTTTTAAAGAGCTTTCTTATTGAATTGTACTTATTTAAACTCAATAAAAATTTTCCTTGAATATATATCCCATTCTTACAAATTTATCTCTCATAAACTGTCAAAGCAATAACATTTTCTTTTCGCAGATATGACCGATCTAAATAGAATAAATATCTGGAAAGGTAAAATAATTTAAAAATACACGACCGAACTTTAATATAATTTATCAAACATTTTCAACTGAACTTTTCTTATTATTACGAAAACGACCATTAGAACTTAAAAAATATTGCTTTGTGAAAAATTTTCAAACAGGAAAAAGAAATGATAAATATCATAATTACCTTTCATTTTTTCAGAAAAAACTATCATATTTAAAAATGAAATTCTTAGATAACACACTCAAAGAATTAACTTATGAAGAATTATTTTAATTGAAACTTAAATGGTTTTACAAAGAACGCTTTAAAATGCGTATTAAAATGATTGACCTTTTGCAAGAAATTTGTCAAAAAGTATATCTAGTTTGGAGGGGTGGCCGAGCGGTTTAAGGCACCGGTCTTGAAAACCGGCGTGCAGGAGACTGTACCGTGGGTTCGAATCCCACCCCCTCCGCCACAGCACTTTTATGGTGCTATAACTTATTGATTTCATGTGTGTTTTTTCAAGGTGCGGGATTCGTAAATAAATGTAGCTTGCCAGCAGGTTTTGTATATTTTGCCACTAGGTTTTGTACCAATTTATTTTTTCTCAAAGAGTTTTAAAGGGTCTTCAAATGCCTTTCAAAGGATATTTAAAGCTCTCTTTAACGCATTTTTCTGCTCCTATTTTTCCAAATCACTAAAGCATGTAAAGTCGGGTTGAAAGGCAAGGGGAACGATTCCTGTCGG
>NZ_JBHIQC010000025.1:0-16405 GCF_042196385.1 Bartonella sp. AP150HLJHH
GAAAGCATGTTCAGATAATCTTCTTTGCTATTTAAATGTTCTGGATATTCTATCATCTCTCCCTCCTAAACAAAATGACGCGTATGGCTACATCCACGCGCCGCAACTTGTTCATTTCCACCATTGACGATCATGGTGGCTCGAGTAAAACGCCCATTATCCGTTGTATTACTCCAGCTACCACCCCCTAAAAATGCTCTCATTTCAAACGTATTTTGCGTACGGCTTATGGGTATAGGAAACGTGCCCGATAAAAATTGCCAAACATAACCGCAACCATCCTCACAACCGATATGCGAGATCATTCGACGATTCGCCGTATCCTTATATCCACCTGAAACCTTAGAGGTTGGTTCTTTCTTGCCAACAATATGTGTCTTTTCATTGCTTCCATACATAGCAGAAGCAAACGCTTCATCACTCAGTAAAGATTTTTTAACACGCGCCATATCTGTTACATGTTCGGTATAATTACGGTTTGTTGTTATATTGGTACGATACATTGATTTCGTATTTTCACCCGTCCCTGATTGAAGATAAATATCAACCCAAAGATCTGTAGAGGGGTCATAAACCATACCTTCTGGTGAACTATGCGGACGGTGATTGAGACACCAAACTGAATTGGGTAAAATATCCCCTGCTCTATAACCAGACAATGGATGACCGGAAATCGTACCAACATCCGCACAAAGCGTATGAAACCCTCCTATCTTTCGCGAATTACTCACTGTGTAATTCCTTGGATACGTAGAGTTTTCTGATAAAACAAATTTATGAGACTGTCTTCCATCAGAAACCAAATAAACATAATAATCCTTCCCCGCCGAAATAGAAGAAACGTTTATTATTGTATCTTCCGTATAACTTGCAACCAAAGTATCATTGCCTAATGCCAAGGTTATACGCGTTCCTTTCTTCAATGTGAGTTGTTTTTTCCCTGTTGCAATAAGAAACGGCGTGGAAATTGAAAGAACCGTTAAATTGGACTGTTTCAGTAAATTGTTTACCTCTTCCGCTAGCGCTTTTGCCTGTGAAGCTACTGTATGAGCTGTTGTCGCTGTTTCCAGAGAACTCTTGATACCACTAAGCTCTTTCTTCATTGTATCGGCGGTTGTTTTGGCTTCTTCTGCTGTCCTTTTCGCTCTATCGGCTACTTCCTTGGCTTTTTCGGCTTCGCTCTTGGCTTGATAGGCTTGTGAATCTGCCGCCTCGGCTTTTTTCTTGGCTTCTTCGCCTGCCGTTTCTGCTAAACTTGCTGTAAGCTTAGCACTATCTGCTGTTTCATTCGCTTTGTGGGCTTTATTCCACGCTGCATTCGCTGTGCTTTTTGCATTTTCCACCTCACTACGCGCTTGCGTCGCATCATGTCTTGCATAACCAGCAGACTCCTTGGCTTCCTTGGCTATTTTTTGTGCCTCTTCCGCTTCTTCTTCTAAAGACGCGGCTTTCTTACCCGCTGTTTCGGCTGCCCTCTGCGCCTCTCCTGCTATATATTTTGCATTACTCGCTATTTCCTTGGCTTTTTCTACTTCATTCTTGGCTTCATACGCTCGGTCATCGGCTTTCTCTGCTATTTTCTTGGCTTCTTCACCTGCCATTTCTGCTAATCTTGCTATAGTCTTAGCGTTATTGGCTGCTTCATTCGCGTCGTAAGCTTTACTCCACGCTTCATTCGCTGTGCTTTTTACTTTTTCCACCTCACTACGCGCTTGCTCCGCATCATGGTTAGCATAACCTGCTGTCTGTTTGGCTTCTTTTGCTATTTTTTGTGCTTCTTCTGCGGCTGCTTCTAAAGACGCGGCTTTTTTACCCGCTGTTTCAGCTGCCTTTTGCGCCTCTCCTGCTGCATATTTTGCACTATTAGCTATTTCCTTGGCTTTCTCTACTTCACCCTTAGCTTCATACGCGTAGTCATTGGCTTTCTCCGCTATTTTCTTGGCTTCTTCACCTGCTGTTTCCGCTAATCTTGCTATAACCTTGGCGTCCTTCGCTGTTTCATTCGCGCTGTGGGAATTACTCCACGCTTCATGAGCTTTGTTGTCTGCTGCTTCGGCTTTTTTCTTGGCTTCGTCTGAATACATCCGCGCTAAACTTGCTATAGTCTTAGCGTCACCTGCTACTTCCTGCGCTTTATTGGCATTACTCCATCCTTCATGAGCTGTACTTTTTGCCTTTTCTACCTCACTGCGCGCTTGTGCCGCCTCATGGTTAGCATAACCCGCTGTCTGTTTGGCTTCTTTTGCTATCTTTTCAGCTTCACCCGCTACTGTCTCTACCTGTGATGCCTTCTTTTGTGCACCATCAGCTACCTTCTTTGCCTCTTCGGCTATAGACTTCGCACTACCTGCTACTTGTTTTAGACCATCCAAAGCACCTTTCGTTTCTTCTGCTACCTTCTCTGCTGCTTCCGCTTTACTCTTTGCTGCTGTAGCTATACCCTTCAACGCCTCCACACTCGCTTCACCTGCCGTTTCTCCTGAACGCACCGATGCTTCTGCTGCTACCTTCGCTTCGTTGGCTATTCGTGTTGCTTCTGTTGCACTCTGTTGCGCTTGCTCGGCTTTCGTCTGTGCACTATCCAACGCACTTTTGGCTTCTAAGGCTGTCGCTTTGGCGCTCCTTGCTTCTTCTTTTGCTTCTTCTGATAAGCTTTTTGCACTAGAGGCGGTTTGACTTGCTTGTTCACTCGTGGATTTCGCCTCAGTCGCAACAGTCTCTAAATTTTCTGCTTTAGATTTCGCATCGCTAGCCTCTTTTACAGCTTGCTCTACTTTCCCTGTCGCCTTATCAACGGCGCTTTTCGCTTCCTCCGCCAAACCCTTCGCCTCAGATGCCGTACTCTTAGCTTCTCTTGCTTCTGTTAATGCTGTAGTCGCTGTAGATTTTGCTTCATTCGCAACTGCCTCTACACTTTCGGCTTTAGCCTTTGCTGTTTCTGCTGTCTCCTGTGATGCTGCTGCCAACCGTTTTGCTTCTTCTGATAATGTTTTAGCTGCCTCAGCAATCCCTTTCGCATCATTGGCTATACTAGATGCCCCGCCCGCTGTTGTTTTCGCAGAAGTCGCTTCTCTTAATGCCTGTTCTGATGCCTTTTGCGCCTCTGTAGATGCCGTATTCGCTTTTTCCGCTAAACCTTTCGCCTCTTCTGACGTGCTTACAGCTGCCTCTGATTGTGATTTGGCTTCTCTTGAAGCTGTTAATGCTGTCTCTACTCCCGCTTGTACTTGTGAGGCTGTTTTTGTGAGTTCTGTAACAGAAGATGTCGCACCTTCTGATAACTCTTTTGCTTGTTCTGCAATATCCTTGGCATCATCGGCTGCCTGTTTGGCTCCATCTGCCTTTAGACTTGCTTGCATGGCTACAGTCTTAACTTCATGACACGTTGCTACCGCCGTCGCTGCTACTTGCGTCGTCTCTGTTGCTGTTTGTGAAGCTTCTCTTGCTGTTTGTTCTGCACGCGTTGCAATGGTCTTCGATTCATTGGCTAACCTCTTGGCTTCGGTCGATAAATTAACAGCATTCTCACTGCTCTGTTTGACCTCTTCAAAACGTTGTAATGCCGTAGAAAGGGAACCTTTCGTACTATTGATTTCCCCTGAGGCTCTATCGACTGCTGCTTTTGTCTCTTCTGCCATGCGCTTCGCTGCATCAGAAGTATTCTTGGCTTCTTCGGCTAATCCCTTGGCTGTATCTGCTGTATCTTTTGCACGATTAGCCGTTGTCGTCGCTGCTTTAGCTTCTTCCTTCGCTTCATGAGACGTCGTAAGCGCTGTTGTCGCTGTTTGAACTGTTTTCGTCACTTCGCTAAGCGCTTGTTCCGAAACCCTCTTCGATTCTTCTGCAACCTGTTGCGCACCATTCGCACGCGACATGGCTTTTTCTGCTTCTTGACGTGCATTAACAACCTGCTCTAACGGCGCAAAGGTTTCATACGAATACAAAGATGCCGTCCCTAAAAGCTTCGGAACAACAACGCTGTCTTGAGAAGTCCCTTCTCTGATTTCCTCTTTCGTTGCAACAGGTATCAAATATTCATGTTCATGATCGGGTATCTTCATCTGCTTTATTCCTTCATTCAGAGGGCTTCATCCAATGAACACTCTTTCAAATCTTCAAACTCTTCTCTTAAGGTCTCTAAGCGCTTCTCTAAATCTTTCAGTGAACCATCAAGCTCTGTTTTCAAAGCGGCTTTCAGTAAATCAAAAACGCCAGTAAGCGGCGCATGTACAAAACCTCCCCCCGAATACAAAACGACCCGTACTTGAGACGGGTCGCTAATCTCTGATATCGCAAACGGTTTTAATGACATTTCAACTCCTCATGTCTTGATCCCATAAATTACACTCACATTAACGGGGCGCGTTTCAACACCACCAACCCTCTCTGCCATGAGATGATGTTCATGATGCTCTCTGTCATTCAGACCTGCCGTTATAGGCGTTGAATAATATAAAAAATTAGCAAAGGGGCTCCTGATAAACCAAGGTAAACGCGGCGGCTTGTCTTTTTCTGTAAACCAAAAGGGAGTCTCTACCTGTGGACTTCCTGCTATTTGGTCAAATTCTTGATTACACTTGTCCAAAGCATCCCCACTCAAACCTACACACTCTTCGTCTATAGCTCTCTTGCGCCTTGTCACGCGCGCTTCAGTAGAAGAAACATCCCGTTTTTTTCGAGAAGAAAGACCTTCTGATGACGCTGGACCTATAAAATGTTCATGCGCTTTTAAAGAACAGGGTTGTATACTTGCAAAAGAACGCCAAGGGTCTAAATTGCGTTCATTATCAAGTCCCCGTAAAAATAGCCCCCGAAAATCGGGAACATTAAACGTCGTGGCGCCATCCCCTTCTCCCCACGTCGTTCCTATGACACAAAATAAATCCCAATAAACATACCGTGAATAAGCACTTCCATCACATGGCAACCAACCATCCGGCAAGCGCTCCATTGCAAACGGTCCTATCAGACCGGAAGGTAAACGTTTTAAGGAAGAAACTTTGCCCCTTGTCGGGTTGAGAACTTGCCAACCCGTAAGCTCTTCATCATACACAAGCGTATAAAGACAGCCATCTTGTATCTCTCCTCCCGATAAGGCTAATAAACCGGTTTCTGTTGCCTTATAAACGGGCTTATCGGCTAAATTATTTAAAGCAATTGTTGTCGCCCCAACATTCTTGCCCTTCGCTTTAAAACAAACCGATATGCCATTCTTATACTCTAAAAATGCCGATTGGCTTAGAAGCCTTATCACGCTCGTCTTTTGGTTATTATCAACCGTCACAATCCCTTCAAGAACACCCCCCGTATCCGATAAATACTCACTTACCCGTTGCATCATAAAACGAGCGCTATTATTAACCGTGTTAGGGTGCTGTCCCTCTGACCAATTAATTAAAGCATCAGCACCACCATTCTCAGATGCTGTTAAAGACCAATCATAAATCGTGGACATCTAAACCTCACGTCTTGATTCCAAACACAACACTCATATTAATCGGGCGCGTCTCACTTATACCTGAACTTGCCAAGGCAACATCACGCATATGAAGGTGGGAATGGGGAAAGGCAAGCTTATGGTGCACGCGTATATCCTCTGCTCTCACGCCCAAACGTTCAGCAAGCTTCAATCTTTGCTGGTCATTCAACACATATCCCCAGATGATCGTCATATCACCATGCCAACTCTCTTCCTGATTTTCATCATTCAAAATCGTAAAGGATTGACCCCCATGGTCATGCTTTCTCATTGCGTCATTTTGTAAAGTGCCAAGATAACGAAAGCGGTCTATCTCGCGGTCATCATCAACACCTCGTAAAAAAACACCACGCAAATCGGGAACATTAAACTTCGTCCAACTATCAGCGCCTCCCCACCTGATCCCTATCGCTTCATAAAGAGCAGGATAATCACTACGCAAATAAGCCTTCCCATCACATGGTAACCAGCCATCTGGCAAAACTTGCATCCCAAAAATCCCTATCGTCCCTAGTGGATAAACAGGGATAACCGGCTCTTGCGATAAAGAGAGAGGCGTAGGATTTAAAACTTGCCAAGCATGATCCCTATAAACCAAGCTATAAATGCATCCCCTTTGAAGCTCGCCCCCAGATAAAACACGGAGACCTAATTCCGTCGCCTTGTAAACAGGTTTAGCCGCCAAATCATTCAAGGCAATTGCGGTTTCCCCAATATTCTTGCCCTTCGCTTTAAAACAAATTGATATCCCATTCTTATACTCTAAAAATGCCGATTGGCTTTGAAGTCTTATCAACGTCGTCTGGTGTTCAGCATCAACCGTAAAAGTGCTTTCAATCACACCACTCGTATCCGATAAATACTCACGCACACGTTGCATCATCACACGAGCACTATTATTCAGACTACTAGGACGTTGTCCTTTTGACCAATCAATCAAATCATCACAATAGGCATTCAAGGAGGCATTTAAAGACCAATCATAGATCGTCGACATCTTACACCTCATGTCTTAATCGCAAACAGAACACTCACATTAACTGGACGCGTCTCGCCTTCACCAGTGCTCTCCAAAACAACCTCTTGGTTCTCATCAAGAGTATGAGAACTTACAATGTAGCCCCCTAAATTCTCACGCTCTATGCCCATAAAATTCGCTAGAGAACTCCCCCCAAACAAGCCTAGACGATAACCCAACACATCTGTCGTATTCCCATCCCAAAAGTTTTCGTTGCTGGTAAAATGAGACATCGAAAGGCTCTGTCCTTGATGTTGATGCGACTCGATTAAATCTGTTTGCACACTTGCAAAAGAACGCCCCTCATCAATATTGCGCCCTCCATCAAGCCCTCGTAAAAACATCCCTCGAAAATCGGGAACATTAAATGTCGTGGCGCCATCACCCTCTCCCCAAACCGTTCCTATCGTCTCAAATAAATCACCATAATCACGACGCAAATAAGCCTTCCCATCGCAAATTAACCAATCCTTTGGAATCCCACGCATGCCAAACGTTCCTATAAAACCCGTGGGATAAAGACTGCTTTCTTCTTCTTCTAAAGGGAGTGGGGTAGGATTAACAAGATGCCAATGATCTCCATTATAAAACAATGTATAAATGCACCCTTGTTGGATTTCCCCTCCTGATAATGCACTGATGCCTAATTCCGTTGCCTTATAAACCGGCTTGCCATCTAAAGCATTTAAGACAATCGTGGTCGCTCCAACATTCTTACCCATAGCCATAAAGCGCAAAACGATACCATTCTTATACTCTAAAAACTGTGAAGTGCTTGCAAGTCTTATCACACTCGTTTGTTGGACAGGATCATTTGTAACAATGCCTTCAAGCTCTCCACCCGTGTCTGACAAGTATTCCTTTATGCGCTGCATCATCACACGGGCGCTCGTATTCACACTGCTAGGATGCTGTCCTTCGGACCAATCAATCAAATTATCAGAACGCGTATTATCCGCCGCTCTAAGCGACCAATCATAAATCGTTGACATTTCTCGTGAATCCTAGCTTCTGTAAAATGGTCCGTAAAACGCCCGCATGAATTGCGTCATCAAAGGATTATCATCATCACTCTCTTCTTCTTCCGAAGCCTCTTCTTGTGATGCTAATAATGCCCTTAAAACCTCTAACAAGTTGTCTCTATTTCTAATGCCACCATGCGCTGTAGGACTTGCTCTATGAGGCTGCCCCCCATACATCTGTAATACACGGTTGACAAAATCACTTGCACGCATAGCGTTGTTTCCACCATTCAAGCCAACCGCATTGCTCCCAACAATTTGCGCCGCATTGGCATGGGGATTTTGAAGAAGCCGCGCGGCTCCTCCTGCCCCTTGTTGATGTGCTAAATACAATTCTGCATCAGTAGGCGCTCTTCCCAACAGGCGGCTTAAATGATTGCGATTATCAAGCGTCAACCGCCCCATGGCATCTGCCGCTTGCATGGGATCAAACCTATCCTGCAAACCATATTGCTTGGCGGTGCTGTCTATAAATTGATACAACCCACCCGCAGAAGAACGGGGATTCCTTGCATTCGGATTGCCTCCACTTTCAACTTGCGCAACACGGTACAAATAACTCTCTGGCAAACCATAACGCGCTGCTGCTTGACGGATCGCTTGATTAACAGAAGGACTAGAACGGGTCATAGCCTAATCTCCTCCCTTACTCAAATGCACTCAATAAATTCAACTCCTCCGTTGAGGCTTTTCCCCCACCTCCAAACAAAGCAGCAGAAAGCTTTTTGAACCATTCTTTTGTCGCATATCCCTTATGATGCGCGTTTACCATGCGTTGAATGAGAGCTACAATTTGATCATTCTTAATCTGTGTCCCCCCTGTTAACAATTTGACAACATCCTTTTCAATCCGTTGACGCTCTCTAAACGCCGCCTCTTTGAAAGGAACCCAAGCTGCCTTCCCAGCAGCTTTTGCTAATTGTACAGCTGCATCACGTTTACCCGTTGGCATACTGACATTATGCGTAAAAGATATCTTTTCATCCGCTACACGACCTGGTATTCTGTTATAAAAATCTGCATAATCAGCTTCTTTATTGACAACATTCTTAACAGCAGAAGCTTTATCTGCTCCATAAATCTTTGCAAATCGTTCATACAGATCATTCGTACCAAAAATCTCCTTTGCCTTGGATACTTCATCTCCTGCTTGCCCCATACCTTGTAAAAGTTTTGCTCTTGATCCCTTTTTAAAGTATTCTTGTTCTCCCTCTGATAATTCATCAAAGATTTTACTGAACTCATCCTTATTAACCGACTTGCTAAGGATTTTAGAACCTTTACCCATAGCATCTACATGTGAACTATATTGATGATACAATGCCCGCCCTTTCTTATATTCAGACGATATATCATCCATAATCTCTAATAACTTTTTGTCGATATCTACTAAGCTACGAACTTTGCTATTGTTTCCTTGCCTCTTTTCTGCCCGTATCATAAAATCAATAGCCTCCTTAGTTTTATGGAGAATACCCATGTTGGGTTTCTCTTTAAGAAGGCTAAATTTTTCAGAAGAAAACGGACTGGCTTTATTGCCATCACTAATGAATCCCCTTAGCCCTTTATTATAAGCTTGTTTAAAGTATGGACGCTCCATTAATTCATTAAGTGCCCCATAATATTTCTCTCCTATTGGTATCTTTTTAGCTATTTCATAAAGAGTATGGGATGCTTCTTTCCTACTCGCGATAAGATCACCTTTTAAACCTGTGACATTTTGACGAGGAACAAAGTGTTCATCAGCAGCTTGATGAATACGCTCCCCTCCTCCCAGCGCTCTCTGCCCAGCTCTTTTAGTCAAATCAAGATAAGCCCCTTGGTTTCTTTTCGCGATATCAAAAACAAGATCCTGTAAAAAAGGACTATGATCAGCTACGTAATCGGTAGGAACTGCTTTTTTAAAAGATTCTCCTAGATCTTCAGAAGCTTCATTGCCTAAATGTTTACTGATTGCTCTTAATGTATCTTTTGAAACACCTTCTTTTGTATGAGAAGGAGAAAAAAGTCTTCGTATTCCACCAACAGTAGAACCAAGCATACTGCCTACAAGATTTCCAGCCAATGCCCCGCCCGCTCCTAAACCTGCACCAGATAACGTACTTGTAAGTGTATTACCAAGCCCTTCGCCTTCTCCTGCGCCATGTAATGCACCAGATGCCGCTCCTACTTTAAGCAAATGAGGTAATGTTGTTTTGTTCGTGATGCCTAAAAATGGACTTGCAAATCGACTTGGGGGTAACTGACCTGCTTTCAAAAAGGCTTGACCTAATTTTGACCCCGCCACATTCCTTGCAAGTGTAGGCGCTACAAAGCGTGCTCCTGAGGCTAATAATCCTCCCCCTAAAGTCGCAAGGGAAGGAATTGCCGACCCTAAAGCATTTCCAGCAAAAGAAGTCCAATAATGTTGATCACTCATCCTACGATAATAATCACGTATTCTATTGGCTTCTTTCTCATATTTTTCTATGGTTTTCTTATCTCCAGTCCAATAGTTGTAAAGCCCCTTCGCAAAAGCCTTTATTGCCAACTCATCATCAGAATCACGTCCTGCCGCTGTGATCCCCGCAATCTCATCATCTAAATTAAAACTCAAACCATGCTTTAAAGAATTCCAAAAGGCTTCACTTTCACTTATTTCGGGATGTTCTGCTTCTTCCTCATAAGAATGGTTGTTATAGTCTGATATGTGTCCAATAATAGGATATTGATCATCATTCCAAATCTGACTATTTGAAGAGCGTTTATTATAATCTGTTATATGTCCAATAATAGGATACTGATCATCATTCCAAACCTGACGTTTTCCAACGTTATCATTCTTATGATTAAGCATTTTAGTATCTCTTTATTCTAATATTACCATCTGCATCTTGAATTTTTGTTCCTATCTCAAATTTAGCGCTCTCTTTGGGACTGGATACCTTCACAAACTCCATAACGCCTTTTTTCTGAGTATTATATTTATCAGAGATTTCTTGAGGGGTTATCTTCCCCGTCATCCAATCATGCAAATCAGTTTTCTGAAGCTTATTTAAAGCATTAAATGTTATTTCAAGATTTTCTAAAGTTTTCAGTAGCCCTTTTGTATTACGCGCAGAATCTAAAGAACCAAAGGTTGCTACCATCGTCCGACTTTCGTAATCTGATATAGGACCAACACTAAGACTTCCTCTAGGATCCATCGATTTTAAGCTCTCAAATACCGCCTTTAAAGCACCACCCTTAATCGTATCAAATAATTTTTCTAATTCATTCGCAGGAGTTCCTCCAATTCCACGCGTAGCCCACGCCTTAAACCCGTTAATCTTATGTTTGCGAATGAGTGCAATCGAATCACGAATAGCATCTATCCCAGCGTTCATCTGATGTTTTGTGGCAATAATATTTTTTTGCTTTTTACCCTCCCACTCTTTCTGTGCTTGTAGCTTCTGATTATACTCAAGTTCTTGTGGAGACCCCTTTACCGGTCTCATTTCGCGTTCACCAGTCTCTGGATTGGTATACCATTGAAACCCCTGACTTAACTTAGGAGTATCACCACCTGTTAGCATCGCACTAAGCATTTGCGGATTACGTGCCATGATAGCAGCTTCTTCTTCGCTGTAACCTTTAGATTTTAGGTATTCGACGGTTTGATTGACTTGTTCTCTTCGTTTATCACCTTCATTAAGATGCTTCACACCACTTGCAAGCGCATCCCACCCAGAACCGTCTGATGAAGATTCCGCCATACCTGCAAAAAGATCTTTGAGCTTCTGATACGCATCTGATTGAAAAAACTTATAAGTATTGGACTGTAAAAATTTCTCTGCATCTGTCAGTTCAGGAGTCGGTGTTGGGGAAGCGGGTGCTAATGGTTGCGTTTGTTCATTAACATGAGGTTTTAGTTCTTGTGGAGTACTCTCTAGTGCATTTGGCATGGGTGGATGTTGATCAAATCCAAGAGGCATTTCCGCTTTAGGAGCCGTATAGGGCATAAATGGTCCATATGGATTCAGACTATTCTGTAAATAGGGGTTGGATGGGGCTTGTGCTTTCTCTGGTGTCATCATACTTTCAATACCTGACATTCCAGTCATAAATAGAGAGGTTTTGGGGTACTTTGTTATGAAATTCCCCACGGGGTTCTTTGTTATTAATTGTCCCAATCTATTCGCCCCTGTAACCGCTTTGGGAGCAATATATCTAAAAATATGAGGCGCAGCTCTCGCTGCCATAAAAGCTGCCCCAGCTAATGGAAATAATATTGGAAATGCCATCACACTCTCCTACAAAACTATTCTTTAATTATTCTCCAGAGCTTTCTTTTGATTCATGTAATCTAAAAAAAACTTGGATGCTCCTCCTGCCAACGCTGCTCCCATTGGACCACCTGCCATGTAACCAAAAGCCATCGGTGCTGCTTGAAGTGCTAAAGAACCTATAGTCCCTACATTTTTCCACGGATTATTGCCCTCTATCTTAGAGATTGTATGATTATTCGTTGTCGTACCGTAATTTCTTGCAAAGCCATGACCGGCGTTCATAAGCATATTCAACCTATTCCAACCGCTATTGTCTTGTTCCAGCCAACGTTCTCTATTGGCATCAACAAGGCGTTGATTGTGGGCATCAAGCACACCTCCCCCTTGTATGGCATTGGAATAGGCATTCCCATAACCCTGTAAGAAGTTATTTGAGGCGCCCAATTGATTTTGATTGGCTTGGTCTATCATGGCATTGGCTTGCATCATGCGGTCCGCATCACGATTATATTGCTCTAACATAGCACGAGCGTATATAGAATCTCTTCCTTTCCGCACTTCCTCTCTGTGATCAGGAGTTGCATAACGACCAATACCTGAGAAATATCTGTTAATTTGAGTGTCTGAATCATCTAATGCTTCTTGAAGTGCTTGTTTGAAATACGAATTTTCTCCCATCATACCACCAGAGGCCATATGTCGAAGATTCATGGCTGCCGACGTTGGATTATAGATTGTATTCATCAAAGAGCGATTTTGATAATGATGAGGAATACTTCCAAGACCACCAATTCCATAGCGCGTTTGATCACTTAACGGCGCTACACGAGGACCACCATAAACATTACCACCCATCCCTGTGTCATACATGTTATACGCATCTGCACCCCCACGCTTAAAGACATTCTGCATCCAAGCAGGAGGGGCGCTTGTTTGTACCTGCTTCTGTTCTGTCGTTGTTGGTGTCTTGCTCCCCATGTCACAATTCCTTCCTATAATAAAGCATAGCTATGCCATAGCCTTGCTTGGTTAGTGCACGCTTCCAACCTAAACGACCCAAGATCTCCATTTCAGAAGCACCATTCTCACGCGCCCAATCCTCTACAACTTGCAAATTGTCAACTTGATCAAGAATGCCCTTGCCACTACATTCACAAATCAGTGCGCGCTTCTTTCCTAAAACTGTCTGCTGTATCTGGGTCGTGAATGCCGCTAAAAAGCGCTCGTCATCATCCAAAACAAGCCATAACTGTTTCTTGCCACTGCAAATCGCTTCAAGGAGCTCTTGCAACGTGATTTCATGTTTGAAACGCTCTACATATTCTCTAAAGGATGCAATGATGTCTTCAAGATAAGGCGCTATACGCTCCATATCCCAAGACGTGGTCAAAAAGACTTTTGCCATTACCCTCTGCCTAAAGGACGTAAATCCACATTAAATCCTGTGATATGGTTCCAATGAACGCCTTCAGGAATACGCAATTTAAAGCGGTGATAACGATTGCGCGAACGACCATGATAAGCGCCCGTGACATATGAACACACCCTCTCCTTGTGCCATGTAATCGGCGTCTGATTATTGCGAAGCCGACGCTCTCCTATGCTTAAAAGACCTTCCGTCGTATCAACTTCAGCAAACATCTTCGTGATAAAGTTAAAACTTCCATCTGGTGCTCCCAATTCTTGCGAAACAACCGTTGCCTCCATCGGTGCTCCCGTAAACATAACAAGCCGATTTTCATCATCAAAAGCACCAAGCATTGGGGCGCCACTTTGCCAACGAGGGCTGTCTAAAGAAGCCGGCAATGTCTCAAGATTGATCGAGATCTCATCTAACTGTTCTAAAGTATAACCTGTCGTAAATACTGGAAACAACGTGAAAGGTTTTCCCTGTAGCGTCGACCATTTCTGCAATCCCCAATCATAAACAAAGGTCGTTTGCTCGTTATTGCCTCTCTTTAAGGACCAGTAAATCCGGTTATCAATGGGATCTATAACCCCTTGCATCTCATCAAGAGCAAACTTATCAAAGGTTTTAAAAACTGTTCTATCAACCTTCTCAAAGCCTATCGGCAAAAGTTGACCATCCAAACTCATCTGATAAAAGCCACCATCACCAGCAAAAAAAGCATCACTCCCACGACACGCTATAGAGGCTGCACTGCGGGATCCACGCTTGTCTTGAAGCTTTTGAAAAATAAAGGGGACTTTAGAGCCTAGCGTAAAACAACCAGCATAAATAGCAGAACGCAAAAAAACGAGGGGATTGCTCGATTCCGTTGCCCCTTGAACATATTCTCCATCATTAAAATTATGATAATAACAATCTTTATCACCTACCGTCCAATGAGTTGCATCATTCAAACCCGACCAATGGATGCGATTGGGATGATCTGTTAATTGCATCAAACAAACAAAATCACCCCAAACCTTCACCAATCCTGCTTTCGGGGGATTGCCTCCTAAATCTTCAAACCGTTCAGAGCTATGAGTATTAAAGACTTGTGGTTTATCATTTTTATTCACCGCAATAATAGTTTCACCAAATAATGCAAACGACCATTTATTCTCTTCATTTGCTTGATAGGTCACACCACTTTGACTTATGTCTTTCCAACCCTTCGTTTGACTATCATAACTGTAAAGCTTTTTGGCTCCTCCTACGATTATCTTAACACCATTGCCACTTCTAAAGGCTATGCACCCCAACGGCTTTTCTTCTAAAGCATGAGACACTACCATTGCATTAGGCATCGGAATGTAACAGCCATCAGCCGGTAAAACATTCACAAGCGTATCCGTAAAGCTACCGTTGACGACCGAAACATCTGGTCTGTAATCAGCGATTGGAAAATAAACCATATTAAAAATCCGTTGGTATTATTCTGGTCACGTTATGACGTTGAGACGTCTCTGCACGCAATTCATGCAACTGTTCGTTAAAGTCATTGTACGCTGCCGTTGCACAATCGGGATCTTTCAAGATATTCTTGTAAAGTTCGTATTTTGCACGCGCCTTAATCAAATCAAACGCGTGCACAAACCATGGGTGCTCCTCATCAACACTCTCTATCTCTACAAGGCATTGATTTATAATGATAATCTAGTGTTATTCATATTGAATGAGAGTCCCGAATAACCTAAGATTGTCTCATTTTAAATCAGTTTATATTGCTTCAATCAAAACCACTCATTTGCACATCACAAGTGGGATGAATGTGTGGATCAAATTTATATAAGAAAGGAGTAAAAAATGGCTCTTATGAACCGTCTTAATGCAAGATCTGTCGCAACATTGGGGGCTGGCAAATATAATGATGGTGCCGGCTTGTTACTTCATAAGCGTAAAGATGGAGGTGCTCAATGGATTTTACGGTATACCCTTCACGGACGTCGTCGTGAAATGGGCTTGGGAGCATTGCGAGATGTCTCTTTAAAACAAGCCCGTGAATTGGCAACTGGGTGGCGTTCGGTTTTACGTGAGGGGCGTGACCCCATTAAAGAACGCAATAAACAAAAGCGTGAGGCAATCAGCAATCTTCATTACTTAAAAGATATTGCCGTAGATGCTTTTGAAAGTCGGAAAGCTGAATTAAAAAATGATGGTAAGGCTTGTGATTGGTTTTCACCTTTACGTCTTTATATTCTCCCTAAATTAGGCTGTCTACCCGTTTCAGAGATTACTCAAACAGAGATACGCAATACTCTTGCCCCTATTTGGCATACAAAAGCTGCAACAGCAGAGAAAGCATTGATACGTCTTAATCTTTGTCTTAAACATGCGGCTGCATTAGGTTTGAATGTTGATTTACAAGCAACAGAAAAAGCACGCGCGCTCTTAGGCAAACAACGCCATAAAACGCAAAATTTTCCAGCTATGGATTGGAGAAAGGTTCCGGCTTTTTATAAAACACTTTGCGAAACAACAACAATGACACAACTGGCTTTACGTTTGCTTATTCTGACAGGCGTTCGTACTTTTCCTTTATGTCATATCCATAAAGATCAAGTTGAGGATGATATCTGGACTATTCCTGCTGAAAATATGAAAGGAAAGCGTGATACAACAACAGAGTTTCGCGTGCCTTTATCATCAGAAGCATTAGACATTTTAAAACAAGCGCGCCTTTTATCACGCAATGATTTCTTCTTTTCTGCAACAGGTCGCGGTCCCCTCGCGCATAGGTGTATGGCTCAATATATGAAACGTATTGGACTTGATGCCTGCCCCCATGGATTTCGCTCTAGTTTACGCAATTGGCTTGCTGAAACAACCGATGCCCCCTATGAGGTCGCTGAAACCATTCTAAGTCATACAGTAGGAGGTAAAGTAGAGCGTGCCTATCGTCGTACGGACTATCTAGAACAACGCCGTGTTTATATGGATAAATGGGCGGCTTATGTCACGGGTCAATCTTAAGATATGGGGTGAATAACCCCATGATCTGTTGATAACTTTCTCTCTCTTTTCTCTCATTCTCTCTCAATAAGACTCATAACGTATCACATCAGAAATTATATAATAAAATATTGTTTTCTATAAATAAAACATCTTTCCAAACGAACCAAAATGTGGTTAATAAATAGTTATGATTTGTTACCATTTTTTGATAGAAAGGATTTTAGTATGACAGAAAAT
>NZ_JBHIQC010000026.1:0-14196 GCF_042196385.1 Bartonella sp. AP150HLJHH
CTATGCTCCAGTTTCAATTGTGGGTGCAAGGCATTGTGAAAGAGGAAATGGGGGATCTAAACGGTCGCACCCCAACTCCGGAAGAGGAAGCGCGTATAAACGCAAAGATTGATGCGCAGTTTGCTGACTTTAGAGACCACACCATTGATGTTGCACGGGCTGCTGGGGGCGTTGCCGCTGCCCTTGTCGGTGGCAATGTTGATGCCGGTGCCGATGCCGCAGGTAATGCCGCTGCAAATAACTTTTTGGGGAGTGCACAACGCGCTCAGATGAAGAAAGAGTTAGAAGAGTGCCCTGATGATCAGTGTCGAAGAGATGTTAACGAAAAATGGTTCGAGATTAGTGAAGAGCAAGATAGAATTTTTGAGATAGGTTTTGCGAAGGGTACGATTTTTGGTGTCGCCAAAGCAATAGGAAGCGAAATATCTGAGACAGCTCATGACGTTAAAGAATTAGGTCTGGCAATAGGAAACAGTTCAGTTGATGAGATCTCTCAAAATATTCTTCAAGGCATTGGAACAGCAACATCTTGGGCCACGAGTGGGCATATGTTGGATGATGTCTGGGAAGGAGCTGGTCAATTCTGGGGAGGAGTTAAGGATTCCTTTTGGGGGCATATAGATCACATACATGAAACAATGGAGAAAGGAGGGGATGGCGCATTCAGTGCGGGTTTTGAATCTGGTGAAATGCTAGGTAAACCATTAGGAGATGTGGCTTATATAGTGGGTTCTACAGTGCTTACTGACGGTGCTGTTTCAGCAGCCAAGGGAGGCGTAAAGCTTGCGAACAAGCTTGTAGAAAAAGATATCATCAAATTTGCATCTAAAGCTGAAGAAGCGGCTATAACAGGAGCAACTAGTTCTGAAGTAAATACTGCTCATGTGGGAAAAGAAATTGCACAATCGCTAGAAAAAATGAGCGATGAAGCTATTGCAACTCAATATTTGGGGCAAGAGAGAAAGTTCTGGTCAAAACCTATTGAGGTTGGGTTTGAAATAAATCACAAAGAAGAAAAAATTACTCAGATAAATAAAGTCTATCAGAGAGATGACTTGTTTGATCCTAATAGAATTTCTGAGTGGACAGTTAACAAGAAAAAAGTGACAGGTACAAATATTGAAAGGATGAAAGCAGGAAGAGCACCTATAGGTTTCGATAATAAGCCTATTGAATTACACCACATGCTGCAAACTCATGATGGTTCCATAGCAGAAGTTACAAATGCGTTTCATAATAAACATAATTCTGCTATTCACATTAATCCGAATACAATGGGATCAGCTATTGACAGAGACCTATTCGATAAATGGAGGACGCAATACTGGAAAGAACGTGCTAAAGGGTATGAAAAGAAAAATATAGAAGCTAAAAAATAACAATTTATGGAGAACAAATTATGAAAACTTATACTTTAGATGATGTTGTCATACTGGTTGATAAATATAGTGATAGTGTTGATTTTGGCTCTACAGATGAAGCCGTTGATGATGTACTAATTGAAAAAGCAGAGGGGATTCTTAAATTGCAATTCACGACCTCCTACAAAAGTTTTTTAAAAAACTATGGAAGAGCGGAGATCTGTGGTGAGGAAATATTAAGTGTTTATAATACAAATTTTGAAATTGCTCGTAGTGATGATATTGTTTATTATCATATAACGGATGTAGAAAATGGTTTAGCAAAACCACAGCAGCTTGTTGTGAGTAGAACTGATTTTGGTGAAACATTTTATTTTGATTACTCTCAGTTTCAGGATGGTGAATGTCCGCTCTATCTTAAGTTTCCACCTAGCGATCCCCAGTATTACGCAAGTAATTTTTATGAATTTCTCTGTAAAAGGATTACAGATAACTTGAAGTAAATTTCTTTGTATGGTGGTTTTACTTCCGAATTGCAATGTTAAACCACTATTTTTTATTTTCAAGAATGCAGGCATCGTTAATATTTTTAAGGGGGATCATCTATGAAAACCTATACCTTAGATGATGTTGTAGTATTAATTGATAAAGTGAATAAATATGATGATGAGATTATCAATTTTGGCACTGCAGAGGATGCGCCTGATGATATATTGATTGAAAAGGCTGAGAGAACTCTTGGTTTACAACTCACCTCATCCTACAAAAGTTTTTTAAAAAATTATGGAGGAGGAGAAATTGGAGGTTATGAAATTTTTAGCATTTATAACGCAAGTTTTGAAGATAATCCTGCTGGTGATATTGTTTATTATCACTTAACAGATATAAAAAATGGTTTAGCAAAACCACAGCAGCTTGTTGTCAATAGAACAGATTTTGGTGAAACCTTTTACTTTGATTATACTCAGTTTCAGGATGGAGAGTGTCCGCTCTATCTTAAGTTTCTACCTAGCGATCCCCAGTATTACGCAAGTAATTTTTATGAATTTCTCTGTAAAAGAATTAAAGAGCACGCAGGGTAATGACGATGCAAACCAAAGATGCAACAGAGATTTTAAAAAGACTTGGCTGGGAGCCCCATCGCGATGAAATGGGTGATATGTTTGCTTATTATCATCTCCCCGATCGCATAGTGCGTATTCATTATGGTGTCATAAATTATGGACGGGATAGTGGAAGATTATGGGTTTCTGTCAGTCTTACCACTGCCGCCTATTGTCTTGGCTGGGAATACGCTAACGGTAAGAAATCGCGATACCAATATGAGGATATGCTGATTTCTTCAGAAGAGAATTTTGGAGTTACAGCACTAGAATTTTTTGAAAACCACGTTAAGGTAGCTTTAAATAAAGTGTTAGTTTGGGCGCACGCACAAGATATTGAGAAAAAATTACGTGAAAAAGCTGCTAATCATTTTCTCGTTGCAAAGGCTCTACTCGGCGATACCGAAGCTTTAAGGAATTACAAACCTACACCTCAATTATATACACCAGAGTTTTCTGATTATGAAAAGATAACGCAGGTTAAGCGCGTTATCTTTTTTGCTGAGGCGTATAAAAATAACGAATTGGATGACATTTTAGCACGCAAAAAACCGAAACAGTGTTTGATGAGTCTTACAGCAGCAACGCGCATTCTTAAAACCCAAGGGTGGTTTGTTACGGAACCTGGGAAAATGTGGTTAGTTTTGCCCGACCGCTTCATTCAATTTGATTTTGGTTTTATACGTCTTCCAAATGATGATTACAATGTTCATCTTGAAGCAGAGATCTCCAACGAAGATATTTCTGTAGCTTGCCATTATATTCACGATAGTAGAAAATGTAGGCAGATATCAGCTACAAATATTTATCAGTCTTTTAATACGATTGGGGGAGGGGTTTTTAGTGGTGTTGATAAAGGGATTGATATTCGTGTAGAGACATTAAATGAGCAGGAGCTTATAAAAATTTCTGAGCGGGTGATACAATGGGCGCGTGCTCAGGATTTAGAAGCAGCGATAGAAAGCAAAGCGCTTGTTCAAAAATATAGCTCATGTCCTGATATCTCATGGCATTTGGCTTGTTTAGCATTAACAGGTCAAATTGATGTCCTGAAATCCTATCAAAATGCCGTAAAAGCAGGTACGATTTCTGAATATTTAGATGACGATGATGTGGAAAAATATGTTAATCACGCTGTTCAATTTGCTGAAGGACATCTGACCGTTTTAAAGGAGCGAGAGGCGGCAGATGCACGTATTGGTGTACAATCTTTGGTTCTTCTTAATACAGTTTCTGAAACATTAAAAATGATGAACTGGACAGTCTATCGCGACAAAAATTATAATTGTAATGCCTATTTTATAAGCAAAGACCGTATCATTAATATAATGTACAGCCTTGATACAAAAGGAAAAACACCTATCCTTATATTCAAGGCGTCCCTTTCAACACTTAGTTTTTCTACGGCTCATAGAGAGATTTTCTATAATATGCCTCAATATATAGCCATCAAAGAAGCAGAAGAAGTTTATACAGTTTCTAGTACTGAATTGGATGAAGGCAAGCTAAAGGAGATTTGTACAGATATACTTGAGTGGGCTGACAACCAAAACAGCAACCAAATCATCTATGATTATGCGGCGTTGATAACAAACAGTGAATTTTGCCTTGCAGAATTTCACCTTATTGCACTTATTTTGACTGGCAATGTCAAAAAACTTAAGTTTTATAAGGAGAGTTTTCAAAGAAAGAGCTGTCTAGGTTTTGTGGAAAACATCACAAAATATGATATTGAGAACGCTCTTACTCTTGCACAGCGTTATTGAACAGGTTTTCCCAAAAAGGCATTGATTTTAAGCTTGGATCCGCAAACAGCATCTGTTGCTTCTAAAAGAACTTCTGTTGAAGTGGCAGAGGAAGTGGATGAAGCAGATGACACTGATGATCGTCTCACCATGGAAAGTGCTCATGCACTTTTGAAAAGCTTAGGTTGGTCAACTGAGAAAATCAATGAGAATGACCATATGGCAAGCTATCAATTGGCTGATCGTGAAGTAGACATTCTTTATAACGACGAAATTGCTAAAGATTACCCGCAATTTGATAGCGCCTTTTTGATTAGCACGGGCATTCTTTCCACCGCTTGTAAATTCATTGATCCTACCCACACGGAAGATATCCCAGATATACATCTTAATTTTGAAGCAAAGGGGTTAGAAATCTTTGAACCAGAGGTCAGTGAGGAGCGCTTAAAACAAGCGCTTGATGATGCTTTAGAATGGTCGGTAACAGACATTGACCTTTCTAAAAGACTTCGCTCTGATTATGGCACTGCTCCTTGGGAAAAAGGCGCCACGTCTAAAGCAAACGATACGGATTATGCTTTACTTCATCTTGGCGCTCTTGCTTTATTGGGTGATGTTGAGACCTTACAATCTTATCAGAAAAGTTTTGCAGCAGGTGATCACCTAGGCTTTGACGAGAGCATCAACAAAACCCACCTTGAACGTGCATTAGCTTTAGCCAAAGAAGTAGCAAAGGTGAAGCAAGTGAGTTACGCTTTGATTAAACAGATGGCAGAAAAGCTTGATGATCAACAAGAGGTTATCAGCAAGGAGTAACCTTACTCTTAGAAAGAGAAAATAGTCAATTTTATCAGAAAAAAAAGACAAGAAATAGCACCTAACAATATCAAAAAGATTTCAGAAATTTAGAAAATAAGGCGCGGTCCAAAGCCTTGATTACTAGTTGAGAAACTGAAGTGGTGGGGCTCTGATCGTGGTTTTGGTGCAAGATTTTAAGGAAACAACCTATAAAAAAAGATCTATAAAATTATTCCATAGATGATCAAAATCCCTTTTAATGGATTATTATCTATTTTATCGGTTATGTCAGTTTATTTAACAAACGAATCTTATGATTTTAGTGAATGATTAAAATGTGCTTTATGAAAAGCATATGATCCTTTAAAGCTTTTCAAAAGATAGCTTGTAACTTATAATAAATGTTATCAAGATCCTTATGGTTGTTAGTTTTGGTGGTTTTGTGGGTTCTTTTTATACGTATTATTTTATTTTTTTAATCAAAAATAAAAGTTTATTATATTTCAATATGTTAACTTTTATCAAGTTTCACAAAAAACAACCTATATCAAAATACAACCTGTAAATTCAACTAATGCTATATGTTTTGTAGGTTTTTTTGGGGGGGTGAGAAATCTTCAAAACCTCTAAGTAATATAAGAAAATGAATATATATAACTCTCTTTAAACAAAGCTTTTGAAAAGCATAAAGCACTCATTTTAGATTACGGTATAATCTTTTAAAGGCAATGTAAAAAAATTTAATTCATTTTAAGAGTGGGTTTCTTAAAAGTCTTAAAGCAATCCAAATAAAAGTATTTAAAAGTGCAAATGATTTCTTTTTTAGAATAACGCATATTAGGATTGTATGTAATCAACTTAACACAAAGAGGTATAGATTATGGTTATAAGCTCTATACCCCTTGTGAGATTAACATACCCATTATGTGAGCATGCTTTTAAGTTATTCAGTTTCTCTTATTTCTAATTTTGGTAAGTTTTTTACGATTTTCATTGTCTCTAAACTTACGGTAATAACCCTCTGAAATAACTCTAGAGGGTAGGCAGGGTTGCCAACGGTTTCAACAGCATAGCGATTGACATCATTAACAATGCCACTCTTTTTATCAGTCTTTACACATTGACGCCCCATAACCCATTCAAGAGCGGGTTTACCATTGACGATATACGCATAAGCTTCAAGAGGTATATCTGTTATTGTGATATTGTTATTATAAATAACAGTGGTTTTATCTTTCTCTTTACCTGCTTTTGCGAATTTCATTTCAGTCACATAATAGAATTTTTCGAGATTAGAGATTTCTGTCTGTTTTGGATTACCCTTTTTAAAGGTCACGGGATAAGGTTCCACATCTTCATAATTTACATGCAAATGACCCAATTCACGCCCAGCTGTTACAAACTTCCAAAAATCTTCAGCATTCTTTACACAAGGGATACGAGGCAATTCTTTAGAGAGGTTATCAGCATAACGAGCACGGTAATCTTCCGAATGTAAAATCCCATAAACATAATAGAACAAATCATCTTTTGTTATGGTTTGATTAGGATAAGCGGCTTTAAAATGTTCTAGTCCCTCATCAGTAATGGCATCACGCCTTTGTAAACCAGCTGTTGTGCTTTCTTCTATAGAGTTTGTAAATAAAAGGGATTGGTTTTTATTTTTACTCTTTGAAACTGGAGTGTGTTCGTAAAAATATCTTGGAAAGCATTGACCTTTTTCTATTGCATCTAAACTAGGTAAGGCTTTATTCATCAATACAGAAAATCTTCTTGCTCCTATACCTGTAATTTGTATTACCATATTTTCAACCGTTTCCCCTATCGGGAATATACGAGGCATTTGTAAAACCATTTCATTAAAGGCACGATTGTAATAGAGCCACTGTTGTGTAAAAGGACGATATAAACTTTGCATAAGGCATGTAGCTTCAAATTTAAAAATCTTTCCTTTTGCTAAATCTTGTTTAAGAGCACGGCTCCAACTGATTTTTCTGGCATCTGTATTGACGAAATTGTCTACAACTTTTGTAAGTGTTTTACGATCAACATGTCCATAAGCATTATTAAAACGCTTTACTTCACTGTTATAGAAGGCAATCATATTACTTATGTTTTTAGCTAAAACTTCATGGCTTGAATTGTATACCCAAGCATCACGGCTAGTTACAACACCACACGAAAAATTTTCAAAAAGCTTTTTACCATGACCTTTCTTAACACCCGTGGCTAAAAATGCTTTGAAATTGTTATCACGTTGACCAAGCCAATCACCATGTTTATCTGGTGTGATTATTTGCCAACCTTGTTTACTTCGTGTAATACCATTAATGCTACCAAATTCTTTAATTGTTTTAAGCTTTTTTTCTCTTGTGAGGTAATCTCCAATATCACGGAAATATATTTTCCCCTGTTGTTTGGATTTTTTACGAGAATAGAGATAGCAATAGGGGTTCGAGAGCCTTCACCAAAAATCTTACCGCCTTCTTTTCGCGAAAGTTCTCCAGAAGTTCTTTGATTCCCTCGTAAATGAAAAATATAAAGGCTTGAAAATTCTTCAACTAGGCATTTGCGTAAACCATCCATAGATTTTGTATCTATATAACTTGCATTTGTAACAAAACCAATCACACCACAATCTTTTATACGGTCACTTGCCCAGCGAATGGCACGAATATAACTATCATAAAGATTTCGCATAAGGCTTGCTTTAGATTGAGCGGCGTAAGTTTCACTGATACGATTATCTAATATGGGATAAGGGGTATTCTTCGCATTATCATTAGCACTTTTTTGACCAGTTGAATAAGGCGGGTTGCCGAAGATAACTTCGATAGTCAAATTTTTCTGATGTTCCAAATATTCACTGTTTTCTTTGAGTATACCTTCCATAAGATCTTGTTTTTCAATCATTCGAAACGTATCAGTCAAACCAATATGCTTGAAAGGGATATAATTTCCTTTCATAAGACCATGATAGGTTGCTTCGATATTAATGGCTGCTATGTAATAGGCTAGCAAGACAATCTCATTTGCGTGGATATCATAACGGTATTTATATTCCATATCCTCTGGTTTGATGAGATTGGATTGTAATAGCCGTGTGATAAAGGTCCCAGTACCCGTAAAAGGGTCAAGAATAGAAACACCACGTGATCCTAGACTTTTTCCAAATTCATGACGCAACACATCATCAACAGAATGAATGATAAAATCAACAACCTCAATGGGAGTATAAACAATGCCTAATTTTTCTACTGTACGCGGAAAAGCATAACGGAAAAATTCATTGTAAAGCTCTACAATTAAACTTTGTTGTGCTTCAAGAGTGGTAATTCCACGCGTGTAAAATTGTACACTCTTAGAAATATTTTTGAGATCTTGAGATTCTTCTTTAGGAGTAACTTTATCAAGGGCATTGAGTACACGTTGTAAAGCGCAAGATACGGGATTTTCTTGAACAAACTGATGCCCCTCAAATAAAGCATTAAAGACTGGACGCGTCACAAGATGTTGCGCAAGCATTTCAATCGCATTTTGTTCGGAGATAGTTGTATTTAAATTACTACGTAATTCGGTCATAAAATCATTAAACACACGCCGTGTTTCAGTTTCTGATTTCGTCAAAACCTCAGTTAAGCGTGTGATATGAGTTTGAGCAAGATCACCAACATTTATTGCCCATTTTTTCCAATAGCTAGGGTCGTAAAATCTATTAACAATAGCAGTTCTAATGACATCTTTACTTTTAGAAAAAAGGGGGAGTTCTCCTTGTTCTTCACATGTGTGAGAGGATTCATAAGTTGCTAACCCAATATTAAGTCCTGAATACTCTAATTTTGAGCGTATAGGTAAATCATCAATAACCGTGGTCGTATCTTCTAACGCAAGTTCTTGAGAAGCAGCAACAATTTCAAGAGCATCGCTTACGTCTTGTTTTTTGTGCATATGGTGAATTATTTTATTAAAGTTATCATCATGAGCACGTAAAGCATTGAGAACTTGCCAGATGACATTATACTTTTGGTTGTTTTCTAAGGCTATTTCCGGCGGAATATCAGCGGGTATCCCAACGGGTAGAATGATATAGCCTCTTTTTTTACCCTCTGCTCGACGCATGATGCGTCCTATCGCTTGAATAATCTCAATTTGACTTTTACGCGGGTGTAAAAATAGAACGGCATCAAGAGCAGGAACATCAACACCTTCAGAAAGACAGCGTACATTGGTAAGTACACGGCAGGTATTTTCCCCCGCATCTTCCTTTAACCATTCAAGTTGTTTTGTACGCTCTTTAGCACTAAAGGTTCCATCAATATGGGCAAGGGTACAGTTAAGAGGAGGAGTATCTTTACAGTTCTTATGAAGAGCGCGCAAAGATTCTTGCACTTTTTCTTTTTTGAATCTCTTGCATATGCGTTTAGAAGTCTCAATATCTTTGCAAAAAGCTAAAGCTCTACGCATGGGTTTGGGGTCATCTTTAAGATCAAGTTTCAGATCCATTTTGGTAAGGGCTCTATAACAGCCATTAATCTTGGTCCTATCGTCAAGAATAAGTTCATAATTCTTATCGGTTATCAGATGTTGAATGGATTGGCTTACTTCTTCTTCGTTGACAACTAATATGATAACTTTACAAGGTGCTAACAGCTTATCCTCTAAAGCACGTGAAAAGTTGTAAGTATAAAGTTGTTTGCCATAGAGTTTTTCATTATCCATGGACACCAAAACGTTATTGGATAAGAAAGCATTCCTTTTCAGCTTGTCACTAAAGATCTTTGGGGTTGCTGTCATGTAGAGGCGTTTTTTGCCTCGAATGATGTTGTTATCATGAACCTTGATAAATTCAGATTCATTGTCTTCAGTTCCCAATGAAGCCCCAGTGGTTCTATGCGCTTCATCACAGATGATCAAATCAAATTCGGGTAAACCATGGTCTTTTTGTGCATCCGAAATCACTTGGATTGAATGATAAGTGGAAAAGACCACGGTCATCAGATCATGTGAAACCTTACCCGCTTTGCTAGCCAGTTCTTTTGCATCCGTGGTAGCAGGCAAGGCAAGATCAGAGCTATCAAATTCAAGAGCATCATTTTTATTATTCTTACGACGCTTACCCACTTGTGTATCGGAACACACGGCAAAGGAACGCAAAGGCACTTCTGTATCTTCTGTCCATTCACGAATTGTTTGAGAGATAAGAGCAAGGGAGGGCACTAGAAACAATACGCGCTTGCCTTGACCTGCTATGGTTTCTGCTATCTTCAAACTGGTGAAAGTCTTGCCCGTACCACATGCCATAATCAGCTTGCCACGGTCTGCTTCTTGTAAACCTTCACAGACTTTCTCAAGGGCTTCTTTTTGATGATCTAAAAGCTTTTTTTTGGGTTGCTCTTTAAGAACGGCTTGTCCTTGTTCTTTATACGCCCCCCAATCGATTTGACTGCTTTCCAAATCAAAAAGGTTTATGCGTTGAATACGAACCTCTTGCCCCTCACAAGTTAGTTCAACATTGTCACTCCAATCTGTTTCAGTGCTATCAACCAGAATACGACGGGTGAAGATCTTTTTGCCAGACGCTGCTATAAAACTATCAATATCTTCTTTTTTAATTATGTGAGAGGCATCATAGCATTTACATTGAATGGCAGCATAGCCTCCTTCATCACGGATTGTAGCGACCAGATCAATGCCAATATCAGTTCCATCTTCTCCATGCTCTTTAGCCCATTCCAAATAGGTTTGAACCTTTTCGTATTCTTGCTTTTGTAAAGGGTCGTTTGTCAAATAAGCCATGACAAGGTTTTCAAACATGGTTCCCAATTCACGGGGTGATTTAGCTCGTTGACGATAATATTCTAAGAGAGAGCGTAAAGTGACATGTTCATTATCATACTTAATAGATTGAAGCATAAAGAATAGACTCCATGGCAATATATTCTATTGATTAATTCCCTTCAAAGTAATCAAAATGGAGTTTATTAAATTGATTCAAACCAAATATCGAGTGCAAAATGAGTTAAAGTCATTCAAAAGCCGATAAACTTTTTCAAAAAGTTTTTTAAAGGCTGTTTATCCACAGCCCATGAGAGAGGTCAGATCAGCAAAATAGTGAAATTTGCTGTTTATTTGATGTGTTAATTGACCTGTTAATCAAGACAAATGCACCATGGAATTTAAAACATCAGAATAAGTATTTTGATAGGTTTTATGAATTATTTTATAGATAGGTTTTGTCTGTTTTTAAAACCCCCAAAACACCTACAAAACCCTCTTAGATATATATTAAAAATTGTATTTATGTGTTATGTTTAATATAGGTTGTTTATTTGAAAGATTAACTTATTGAAATATAATAACTTTTATTTTTGACTAAAAAATATATATAAAGGGGGGGTAAAAAGAACCCCCATACCCCCCATACCCTCCAAAACCTCCAAAACCAATAGATGGGGAATGTTTTGAAGGTTTCATTTTATGAATACATAAGTTATATGTTTTATTGGAATTTAAAATTCATTCATTGAAATGTTTTATGACTTTTCACTAAGGGGTGCCATTCATAACGTATGGTAGGTCGACCGCCTTGGGAGTTATTCTCTCCAGAGATTTCACGAATATAGTTACAACGACATAAAAGCTCTAAAGCTTGCTTAACGGTTTGATTGTCTGTTAAACATTTCCAATCACGTTTATAAACATCCCTTGCTGTAAAAATATCGGGTAAATGATCACAGCGTTCAACAATTAATTTTGCACGCTCTGCTGTTAATGTATCCCCCGCCGCATAAAGACGTTTGGCATGACTTAACAGATATTTTTCCCATCGCAAGGCTGTTTGAAGGGCACCTTTATTGATTTCAAAACGCCCCCCTTCGGTTAATTCAAAAATCAATGCAAGACTTACTATGGTCTTAGGCATTTTCAAAAGATGCGCTTGTAAGCTTTCAGAAAGGTTATTCTCTTTGGCTTCTTTAAAAATCTTTTGCATCTATTCACGAAAGATCTCTTGAGCTTCAGCAGAAAAACGCATCACAAGCGGATATTCTGGTGAACCAAGGGGGTTATCATAAAGAGAACGAAATGCCCCTTCATAAGTTTCCCATGCCTCTTGATTGGGCGGTCTATCAACCCATTTCCAATCTTTTGTCTCATCGGGAAAGACCAGCATTTGAAAGCGTTGTAAGAAACCATCATTGCCTTTGCCATATAAAACATTGCGTATAAAGGGCAGAATGCGAGAGGGTTGAATGCCCCCTATAATAGAGACGGTTGCATTGGGAATAAAAATGGTTCCACGCCCAATCCGGTCATAAGTAAATTGATCATCGCCATTAAAAGCTGTTAAATAAAAGGAACGGTCTGTTTGATATTTCTTCCGTTCCATATCTGTTAAGAAACCGGATAATTCATCACGCACCATCAAGAGACCACGGGGGTTTTCTTTTAAAAGTTCCCCAAGCTTTTCAACGGTCACATCATTGACAATAAAACGAGAGACATCCTCATCACGCGTATTGTCTTTAGAGAGGGTTTCAGACAAAAGAGCACGGGCTGTTTCAAGATCTCCTTTTTTGATTGCTTTATGGGCTTGTTTTTTCTTTTCGGATTTGTCTAAAGTTTCAAGTATCTCTTCAATTTCTTGTCTCTCTTTCTGCTTTAGCCAGTCTTTATACCATTTCTTTTGAAGGCAAGTGATGGGAGTTAAAGCGGCTTGCATGGTAGGTGTTTTCATGGTTGAAGGTTGACCAATAAGAGCGCCCCAGAGATTAGGGACAATCTTCCAATCATCATGTTGTTTTGGAGCAATCCGCACGCCATTGCCGATGAGAGTAGCCAAGCCACACAAAGCAGCGACAGCCACAAAATCGAGAGGCGCTTGTTGACGGTCAGCAACGTCATAAACATAGCGACTTAAAGTTAAAGGCATTTGCGCAGCATGAAAAGACTCGACGGGTAAGAGAGTATATTCAAGTGGTTTTAATTCCCCCCAACCGTTTTGTTGCAATGCTTGTTTATAAGGAATGGCTTCTAAACAAGTCTTATCATTTAAAGAGCCATTATCGTTATCATTGAATGAAACATTTTGATTGTTGGTATCGACAATATTATTTTTATTCTCTCTCATTTATTTATACCTTTCAGTATCAAAAAATCATTGAAATCTAGACCGTATGGGGCTTGCATGATAAAGACCTCAAAGCCTTGTCTATAGGCACGCGCAGCGAGGTTAAAACCTGCTTTACGACCCGCATCATCGCCATCCATTGCAATGGTGAGACGGGCTTTTGTTTTGGGTAAATTCACATGCATCATGCCATGGGTTGAAAGAGACGCCCATAAATTCACAGGCTCAGATAACAACCCAGACAGTAGAGCTAGACCGGTTTCAATGCCCTCAGAAATGACCAGATGTTTTGGATTGGCTTGACTTAAATGCACCGCGCCACCCGTGACAGATCCCAACATGGCTTTTGCTGGTTTTTGGTCTGTTTTGCAGCCATTGTCTTTTAAAAAGGTTCTATGAATAGCAAAGGAACCAGCGCCCTTAACAAGAGCCACCAACGCGGGCAGTGTACCCCCAGAGGGGTGTGGACATTTGTCGTAAAAGCGTAAATCAGGAGGCAAATCACATGTAATACCCCGCATACGTAAATAGGTTTCTGCTAAAGTGTTTTTAATTGGTTGGCTTTGTTGCCAAATTGCTTTTGCTCTCTCTGCTTTCCTTTTTGCTTGTTTGAGATCAGCACAAAACTGTTTGGAGAAAGAGAGCGTCTGATCATAAGCTTTATCAAAAAAGGCTTGTTTTCCAAGCAAGCCAATTCTAATAAGCGCTTGTATGATCTCTCTAAAAGAGCAGCCAGCATAACAAGTGAGTAAAAGACGCCCATCATGTCCATTGGCAAGGGATAAACTAGGCAGCCTATCATCATGAGCAGGGCAACGGGCTGTTCCATAACGCCCATGCCAAACCCCGCGCAAGGCACGTGTGATACCTTGCGCATTCTTAAAAGAACACATCATTGTAAATCCTATAACGTTGCGTCACAGGACGGATTGTGCTATCTCTAGGGTGATGAGTTTGAGAAAGCCTTGTCCGTCCTTACGTGACAAGGTTTTTTTTATGCCGCGTCACTTTGACGTTGCTGTTTTGCTTGCTCGATGACATTCAAAAGATCCGATTGTAAC
>NZ_JBHIQC010000027.1:0-13498 GCF_042196385.1 Bartonella sp. AP150HLJHH
CAAAATGCAAGGGTTTATGAAAATGGTAAAGTGAAAAGCTTTTTTGTAGACGTTTATGGTGATGCACAAATTTATGGCAATGCTATTTTTGAAGGCATGACAATAAATGATTATTGTGAGGTTTATGGCAACGCCCATATTCAAAACGCTGTTGTAATTGAAGGTAATGCAAAAATTTATGATAACGCCTCTGTAAGTGGACATGCTCATATTTCTGATTCATCTGTTATTTGTGATAATGCTCATGTCGGTGGCAATGCAAAAATAAGTGATGGTGCTTATATTTGTGATTATTCCTATGTCGTTGATGATGCCGTGGTTTGTGGTGCTTATGTATCTGGCGATTCTTGTATTCATAGCGCCGCCTCTTTAACTGAATATGATCAAATTCATGATGAGGCAATTCCAAGATTTGGTAGTGATGATGATTATTTTCGTGATGAGTATGAGGATGTTGCGTAAATAAAATAGCAGGTGCGGGGGGCGCCTGCTTTTTAAAAATAAAGAAACCGTATGTTACATTAAGCACTAAAAAATCATAAAATTGAAATAATTATCTATATAGGTATATAAATAATCGTGAATAAAATAAAACGTATCATATAGCCATAAAGCGTTTTATAGATAAAAATATTGGAGGGGGTAATGGACACTCTATCTACTAATAAATTAAATAAAAAAGAGAAAAATCCAAATTCCAAACAATCAATTTTAATAACTATAATACGTAGAGTGTTTTCTATCGTTTATAAAATATTACATAAGATATTGAAAACGTGCCTTTTTTTCCTTTTCCTTTTTCTTTTGCTTATTCGCAAACCGGTTATTATTTTAACAGAGTTTATAGCAGGGGGGAGTTTGCTGGTGTTATTTATTTTTTTTACTGGATATGTAGCGGGCTCTGCACCTTTTGAACACCAAACAGCAATGGTCATTGGTTATATAGTTTTGATATTTCTAAGTTTAGCTGTCAATTGGGGGTACGATACGCTGCTATTACGGCTAGCTCCTCCTGGTTCTGATCTTATGCTTTTCAAGTAAAAGCTTATTAGAGAATGTTCGTCAAGCTCTCCAATACGATAGAATGGTACTAACAAGAGCTAGTACAAAGAGGATGTATTTTAGGCTGTTTCTGTTTTAAAGCTTGCGCTAAATCATAATTTGTTTGCATAGCTAGCCAAGCACGTGCAGTACTCACACCAGCCATTTCAAGTCTAATAGCGAGATTGGGACTAACAGCAGCTTTTCCATTTAAAACCCTAGAAAAAGCTACACGAGACATACCAAGCCGTTCAGCTGTTTCGGTAACAGATAAACCAAGCTCTACGATTACATCTTCACGCAAGAGTTCTCCAGGATGTGGAGGGTTTTTCATCATTTTTTATCTCTCCTTATTCAATGATAATCTAGATAATCAACTAATTCGACATCTATACCAACAAAACGGAATATTACACGCCAATTTCCATTTACTGTAATTGACCAAAAGCCCTTAAGATCACCTTTTAAAGGATGTAATCGAAAGGACGGATAATTCAAATCATTTGGTGATATAGCTACGTCAAGAGCACCTAGAATACGCCTTAACTTTTGAGTATGAGCAGACTGAATTCCTTTTGTAGTACCAGTAGTGTAGAAGGCTTCAAGCCCTTTATGTTTAAATCCCAAAATCATGATTCACTGTAATGTGTATCGTTATAAAATACAAGAAGAAGTTGTTCATTAAGCTACAATGTTACCATTATTAGTAACATTGTGAAGCGTAACTACTATGCTTTTATTATTTTTCTCTTCTGTATCTGTATATTTTAAGCATCAAAAATGCCTGCTAAAGCAGATTTTTTGAATTGAGGAGGGGGCAGCCTCTTATTTTATAGATAAATGGAGCTAATTATTTTTTTATCTAAGATAATCTTCAAGATCTATTTGATTACTAATGTCCATTTCTAAAGGTTTTCTATTCTCATATACACCTTGAATACCGGCTGCTTTCATGCGATTTTTTAAGTTCTTTCTAAGAGCTATTTTGTGGATTTTAGCACTACCTTTCCAACCAAGGTTTGGGTTGAGACGGTAGGATCTATTAATCCCAATACGAGGACCTTCCAAAAGAATATCCATAGCTATTAGTCTTTTTACGCTTCGATTAAAGTGATGTCTGGTAATACCAACTTTTTTAGCCAATTCCGTTTGATTGACGACTAATAGATTTTCGAAATCAAGACGAGAAGCCAGAATGAAAAACACCTTGAGATCATATCCGTTTAAATTACTTTTCGCTATTATAGCCATCGGATGTTGAGGCATTGTAATCCATTCCTTTTCAAATCTATTTTTGCCTTTTAGGTACGACACAAACAACAAAATCGTCCATAACCTTCCCTATTTTACAATCTATTTGGTATAATTTTTTTATCCACGTAGTTAAAAAATAAAATGTTTTTTTCATACTATAAGGTGCTGTTTAGGCACCCCTAAAAGCTCTCCATTCTAATCATGATTTCGGAGCCGCGTGAGAGGGACGAAACAAGACGTTAGGTTCTTTGTCAAGGACGCCGTTAGGCGCTATGTAGTGGCTTCCTTGACACTAAGAACCAAGACTTGTTAGTCCTCTCATTAAACGCGGATCTGATGTCATGATTTTGGTGAGCGTTCCGGAGAGTTTGAGAGGCGGATAGCCTCTCATTTTATTGATTATGGACGAACGAAGTGAGTTCTATTTAGGAGATATTATTATTTAGGGGCAAATCTATTTTTGTTAGCAAGAGCCCTTAAATCTTTTCTTCTGAAATATATGGCACGTCCGCAACGAATAGGGGGCTGCCCTTGCATGAGAATGATCTGTTCGTCTTTTCGCATTTCTTGGGTAATTTCATGAGGATAAATTAAAGGTCTCTGCTGGGTGTTTACATTTTCTGTCCCTCTTGTATGGAATGCTCCTTGAGGTTTTCTTGAATTTTTCACTTCAACAGTCATTTTACCGCATGCCTTTGATATATTTTCAGCCGTTTTAATATCTTTAATAGCGGCATAACTTACAAAAGCACAACTTTCAAACCATGCCATAGCACCTGATGAACCAAAGTGACGTTCAATTTGTCCTACAGATTGGTAAAAGAGCATGAGAGATATTCCATACTTACGCCCACGGTCACGAGCTTCTTCTAAGATGTTCATATATCCTAACAGATCAATCTCATCTAAAACAAAGAGGACTCTTTTTTCATAGTTTCCATTTGCGGCTTCCATAGCTTTGAGAAGAGAACCGACAAGAATGCGTCCCACACCAGGGTAAGATTTTAGAATTTTGGACGGAATATTCAAAAAGATATCGATATTTCCTTTTGCGACATCAGTTGTTTTAAAGTCGTTACCACTTATAAGGTCGGCATAATTATCAAGGGAAAGCCATTGGGTATCCTTAGAAGCAGTAGCATAAACACCAGAGAAAGTTTGCGGTGCCATATTGGTAAAGACCCCAAGAGTTTCACGAATGAATTGCGATGAAGAACTTGATTGTATTGATTGCAATTTTCCAATAACCGATGGTTCTGGTTCCGATACAATCATACGAAGTGTTTTTAAGTTTTTTGCCTCTGACTTGTACTCATCAGAAAAGACGATATGTGCAAGTAGTCCTGTTAATAAATTATGTGCGTGTGATACAAAGAATTGATCGGTTGAAGTTGATTTATGGTTTTCGGAAAGAAGGAGTCTAGCAATCTCAACTAAACCCGCTTCCCTTTCATAGGCTGGAATGCTTTCATCTAATAACCAATCTAAAGGATTAAAAGTTTTTGTTGAAGTTCCATGAGGAGCAAGAACATGTACGGTATTTTCGTTTAATTTATGTCGCGCTTCTCCAACGATTGGAGCGATTTCAGTTGAAGGATCAAAAACGATCAGTGGACCGGAATATTTGAGACAAGTTGGAATAACATTGCTGGTTGTTTTATAACCACCAGAACCAGCAAAAAATAACATATGAGTTGAATCAAAATCAAGTTTGTATGTTAACAATGGCTGGCTACCACCTTTCCCCCATGTTGTTTTGTCTTTGGGATTAAATTGGACATCTTTAACAACATCTTCGTCGACTCTATAGCGCTCTCCTATAACTACTTCACCATCACTTGGAAAGATCATTTCAAGTTGTTTTATATTCATCCATTGAGCGCCGCCAAAAATCGTATTTTTTAATTTTTTCAAAGGTGATGTTTTTGGCAACGATAGATTCATCGTGAAACCAAGGATAATAATACCAATGATTGAACCGCTCAAAACCATCCTATCAAAGAAAGGAAAAACATCAGCCCATGTCATGTTATTTTGTCCTACATAAGGACTTAGTCTTATATATTCATTTATACTGTAGTAGGCAGCAAAAAGACAAAAGGAGATTAATGATGCTATGGTGATATTTTTTCTTATATGTCTTTTTTGTAATAGAATAAATGAAGAACATGAAAGTGCAATAAGGACGAGAATATCGAGAGGTTTTGAACGAACAAACCAATAAGCATCTTGGGTAGTACCATTTTCTGTAATGTTATTTATTGTTATGTTTACAAGAAAAAGAATTATGATTGAAAAGAGGAAAGGGCATATTAAAAATATGATTTGTTTACGATCTAGATTGTTTATCATTTTGACCCCGCGTATAGGTAAAAGAATGTTGTCCTATTTTTTGTAAATTTTTATATTCATTTGAATTTATATCAAGTTTTGCAGCATGAATTAAACATCCTAAAATAAAAGACTTATCAGCATTTTTAAGACCAGCCTTTACGACAAGACCGCCTAGAATAATTTTTTCACGTGCATCTTTACGTCTTATTTCATCACTCAAAAATCTCCTCCTTTTTTCAATGCGTCTTAGTGATTTTATAGAGTTCCCAAGATTATTCAGTTTTTTGCTGTTCTTTTTGAAATCGGTCTTTAATCTCCTCGAAAATATTTTTCCATTGGTCGTTTGTTATGTTTAATTCTGTTAATCCCGCTTCAGCTGCTAATAGTGCAATTTTTTCCCCTTCTTGTTTTTTAGCAGCTTTAATTCTTTCAAGAAGTTTTTTACTTTTTTCTTCCAGAGATTTTTTTTCTTCCATAAGTTTTTCTAAAGATTTACGTGACATTTCAAACTCTCTTTTATTTTTTAATCTTTATTTTTACTTAACAGAATAAATCTCCAATAACAATACTTGATAGTGCGCATTTATGCGCTCCTGAAAAAATGTCTTTTTTCAAAAGATTTTTGAAGGCGCAATTATACGTTTTAAAATAAAACGTTTTATGCTATAGATTATTTCTGTGAAATAAACACAATTTTTGGTAATTGTATCTTATGGCAAGTACACATTTACAAGCTAAAATTATTGGTGCTGGAAAATCAGCAATTTCGGCGGCTGCCTATCGCCATAGGACAAGGATGTTTGATGAGTTAGAAGGATCTCATACGCATAGATATGATAAAGATAGAGACCTTGTACATTCAGAAATGAATATTCCAGAAGGTTCTCCAAAATGGATTACACAACAACTCAGTTATTTTGATACAAATGATAAAAAAAGTGAATGGCTGTGGAACACTGTGCAAAATAGTGAGCGCGTGAATGGACAGTTGGCAAGAGAAATAGTTATAGCGTTGCCATTAGAGTTATCACGAGATCAAAATATTTCTCTTGTACGAGACTTTGTAAAAGAAAACTTTTCATCACGTGGTCTTGTTTCTGATTGGGTTTTTCATGACAAGGAAGGAAATCCACATGTGCATATTATGCATACTTTACGTCCAGTTTTAGAAAATGGTTTTGGTCCAAAAAAAATAGCTGTCTTAAATGAAGATGGAACAGTAAAAAAATCTCTTGTTACTATTCGTGATAGACAAGGGAATGCTATAAGAAAAGAAGAGCGTATAGTTTACGAAAACGTCATAGGTCATAAAGATGCATTGAAGGATTTGCGCAACTCATGGGGTGAGATTGCAACGAGGCATCTTACGTTTGCAGGTTATGATATAAAAGTAGATATGCGTTCTTACAAAGAGCGTGGTTTATCTATAGAGCCAACCATTCATTTGGGGCAATCTGCTCATGCAATGAGTAAAAAAGGACTTGCTAGCAATGCGGTGCAAGCTAATGAAAAAATAAAACAGAGATCTGTAGAGAAAATTAAAGAAAACCCTAATGAAGTATTGAAGTTGATTTCATTTGAGAAGTCGACATTTAATCGTGGTGATCTTGCTAAGATCATTAATAGATATGTTGATAATTCAAATGACTTTAATGATATTATGGTGCGTTTAGAACAAAGCAATAACCTGATTAAAATTAAAGATCATTCCAATCCTCATAAGATCATTTATTCAACAAAAGAAATATTAAAAAACGAATATGATATGGAGCGGTGTGTTGTTTCGTTGTCTCAAACGACAGGATACGGTGTAAAAGATAAACAGGTTTTAGAGGCAATAAAGTCTGTTGAGAATAAAGATAAAAGTAATAGATTTAAATTTTCAGAAGAACAAAAATTAGCCGTTCAACATATTACAGATGATAAAGGTATTGCGGCGGTTGTTGGTTATGCTGGTGCTGGAAAATCCACTCTATTGGAAGCCGCAAATATTGCGTGGGTTAATAGTGGGAAGCGTGTATTTGGAGCAGCGCTTGCGGGGAAGGCTGCGGAAGGTCTTGAAGAATCTTCAAAGATAAAAAGTAAAACTCTTGCTGCGTGGGAATTAGCGTGGAAAAATAAAAAAGATGAATTACGGGTTGGTGATGTTTTTGTCATTGATGAAGCTGGAATGGTTTCTTCAAAACAACTTTCGCATTTTGTCCAAAAAGTTGAAAAAGCAGGCGCAAAAATTGTTCTTGTTGGTGATAATATGCAGTTGCAACCCATTGAGGCTGGAGCGGCATTTCGCGCTGTAGTTGATAATATCGGTTATGTAGAATTATCGGGTATCAGAAGACAAAAAGAAGAATGGGGGCAAGATGCATCACGACAGTTTGCACGTGGACAAGTAAAGGAAGCTTTAGATCATTATAAAAATAGAGGATTCATTCATGAGACTAAAACGCGTGACCAAGCCATAAATACTCTTGTTAAAGATTGGATGGATACACGAAGAAAAGTAGAAAAAAAATCTCTGGAAGAAGGAAAAACTTTACGGGGTGACGAATTACTTGTTCTTGCTCATACGAATGCGTCTGTAAAAAAATTAAATGAAGAAATTCGAACTGCTCTTAAAGATGCTCGTTTACTTAAATCTGAAGATAGTGCAAGTGTCACAAATTTTGATACTCTTAAGGGGCGTAGGGAATTTGTTGTTGGTGACAGAATTATCTTTCTTGAAAATGCTCAATTTGAAGAAAGATATGCCACAGAATTAGGAAAGCAAAAAGTTAAAAATGGTATGTTGGGAACTGTTTTGTCTACACAAAATGAAAGAGGAAAACCGCTTTTAAAAGTGCGTCTTGACTCTGGTCAAGAAGTTGTTTTCTCCAATCAGACTTATCAAAACGTTGATCATGGATATGCGGCTACGGTTCATAAGAGTCAAGGAGTTACCGTTGATAATGTCTTTGTTTTAGCCTCCTCATCTATGGATCAACATCTCTCCTATGTTGCAATGTCTCGACACAGGCATCAGTCACATCTTTATGTAGCCGAAGAGGATTTTAAAAACGTTCGATTACACGAACACAAACAGGTTAAAGGTACAATCACTGGTGAACTTGTAGAAGCTGGGTATGCTTCTTTTAGTGAAACTGCCAAAACCGAAACACCTTATGCGGATATAGCAACTTTCCGTGGAATTGAACGTGTTTATGGTGTAAATCTTCCCTCTGCGATAGATGGGGCTCGTATTGAGCTTGGTGACAAGATATCACTTCGTCAAGATAAAGAAACTATTGTTGTTAATAATAAAGAAATTAAAAGAAATGTTTTTAATGTTGATTTAATAGAACGCGGTGATCCTTCTTTTGTTGATGCTATCAAGCGGTCTGATCATGCTAATACCTATGAAAAATTGGTAGCAGCTCTTTCTAGGTCTGGTGTTAAAACAACAACTCTCGATTTTTCTGAATCTCCTGATTATAGAGATTATATAGCCAAATTTACAAAGAATAGAGGGATTGATGTTTATCAAGGTTTAGGGGAAAAAATAGCCTCTTACGTTGATTTTAATAAAGAATGGTTGCAAAAACAAAAAGAGAAGATTGAATCCCTTTGGGATAGAGCAAAGACAAGTTTTTCAAAACTTCAAAAAGAAGATCTCAAGGTTGATCAATCACAAAAAGAGTTGAATGTTGCATCAAAAGCAACAGAACGAGAGCCATACCTTGCTGCTTATACGGATAACTCTAATCTAGAACAGAAGGTGCTAAGCGCTCTTAGAAATAAAAAATCTTACGTTGATATGTTTAAAAGATTAAACAGTCGTTTAGCATCTATTTATAAAGATCCGCAAGAGGCTGCGCTTAGGATTGAGCAAACAATTTTAGCGGGTAAAGGCGATAAACTTCCTGATATTCTAGCTAAGTCTCCAGAGAGAGCTGGTGAGCTGCGTGGATCAGATCGTTTAATCGATAAACTCAAATCTACAGGAAAAGAACGAAAAGAAGCGCTTTACAATGTTCCTATTTCTGTTTCTATTATAAGAGAGCTTCAATCCTTTTATAAGAATTCTTATGAGACACATATGGATATGGTTACACGGGAGCGTGAACAGTTAAAAGTAGAGGTTCCATCACTTTCACAAGAAGCAGTGACTTTTATGAAAAATGTTGAAGCTGGTCGTGATAGTTATTCGAAGATACCAGAGCAGATCAATCAAGAGTTTTTAAAGCTACAAAGTGCTTTAGATAAACGTTTTGGACAGGATGCCATTCATAAACAAGACTTTGACTTGTCAAAAGTAATACCTCAAAACCAGCCTCCGGATAAGAAGCTTATGAGTGAGTTTCAAACGGCTGTTAAATTTTTGCAACAGAGACAACAGGAGCAAATCAATGCGATAGCGCGTGAAAGATCAAAAGATGTGATACGGTAAGGTAAGGAATGAAAACTTGCTTCTATAGCTTATTTGAGCTATAATAAATATCAACAAAGGAGGATTTTATATGTTGAGTGAAGACGAAATTAAACGACGTCGCTTTGCTGCTAAAAATGCATTAGCAAGTCAACGTTTAGAGGGGTTAGAGCCAGATTCAAAAGTCGTTGAACAAATGGAACGTGTTATTATTGGAGAACTTGAAACAAGTGATGTAATCAAGGATCTTATGTCACGGATAAAACGTGGTGAAGTATGAGAATACAAACGATCCTTATACTGATCCTAAAACTGGTGTGATGTATAATCGGCTTGGTATTAAAGACAAAGCCACACTAAGGAGTATGGAGTCTGCTTTTGCTTATATAAGGTCTTATGAACTTGATAGTACTCCTATTAGGGGTAAGTTTGATCTCAATCATATGAAAGACATTCACAAGAAGCTATTTGGTGACGTCTATGAATGGGCAGGAGAGATCCGTTCAATAGATATTACCAAAGGTGGTTGTTTATTTGCTTATCATCATCAGATTGAAAGCTACGCACCGAAGATTACACAGCAGCTTGCCAAAGAACAATATCTGCGTGGTCTTGATGCGGATAAATTCAGCCAGAGAGCTGGATATTACATGGGTGAAATAAATGCGTTGCATCCGTTTCGAGAGGGAAATGGACGTACTCAGCGTGAATTTATTGGCCAACTTGCTCGTGAAGCTGGTTATAATATCAACTGGGACTGTATCACGCGAGAGGAAATGACAAAGGCATCAATTGAGGCACTTTATGGTACTTCTGAATTACTGTCTGAGCTTATTCGTAAGAACCTTACTGAATTTACAAAAAATAAAAATGTTGACGTTTTGCAAGGTTTAGGAGAAAAAGTCTCCTCTTACATTGAGACCAATAAAGAATTATCGCAAAAACAAAAGGAGAAAATTACGACCCTTTTGGAGAATACAAAGACAGCTTTCAGTAAACTTGAAAAACAAGATCTCAAGGTTGAACAATCACAAAAAGAGTTGAATGTTGCATCAAAAGCAACAGAACGAGAGCCATACCTTGCTGCTTATACGGATAACTCTAATCTAGAACAGAAGGTGCTAAGCGCTCTTAGAAATAAAAAATCTTACGTTGATATGTTTAAAAGATTAAACAGTCGTTTAGCATCTATTTATAAAGATCCGCAAGAGGCTGCGCTTAGGATTGAGCAAACAATTTTAGCGGGTAAAGGCGATAAACTTCCTGATATTCTAGCTAAGTCTCCAGAGAGAGCTGGTGAGCTGCGTGGATCAGATCGTTTAATCGATAAACTCAAATCTACAGGAAAAGAACGAAAAGAAGCGCTTTACAATGTTCCTATTTCTGTTTCTATTATAAGAGAGCTTCAATCCTTTTATAAGAATTCTTATGAGACACATATGGATATGGTTACACGGGAGCGTGAACAGTTAAAAGTAGAGGTTCCATCACTTTCACAAGAAGCAGTGACTTTTATGAAAAATGTTGAAGCTGGTCGTGATAGTTATTCGAAGATACCAGAGCAGATCAATCAAGAGTTTTTAAAGCTACAAAGTGCTTTAGATAAACGTTTTGGACAGGATGCCATTCATAAACAAGACTTTGACTTGTCAAAAGCAATATCCAAAAATCAGCTTCAAGATAAAAAGCTTGTGAATGAGCTTCAAACAGCAGTTAAATTTTTGCAACAGAGACATACACAAGAGTTAAAAAATGTGATAGCGCAAACAAAGTCAAAAGATGTTACGCGATAAAGAAATTTAGAACATTAGAAACTTGTTATTATAACTAATTCAATCCACACATAAGAAGGTAACTAAAGGAGGTTTACTATGAGCGTAGCCGTAGATTCAAAAGATGTTATTCGAGCAAATATAGATAAGAAGTTGAAAAAAGAAGCCGGTGAAATATTAGCAAGTTTAGGACTTACGGTGTCTGATTTCATACGAATTTCCTTAGCTAAAGTTGTTGATGAAAGAGGATTGCCGTTTGATATGTCTATTTCTAATGCGAAAACGCTTAAAATTTTTGAAAAGAATGCAAAAGGATAAGATGTATACTTTGCGAAAGATATGAATGAGTTATTTAAGTCATTTCGACAGTTTTTAAAAAGCATCACGGCGTTTGAAGGGGTCGTAATAGATTTCTGTTACACGAAATTTTCCTTCGAGGCGTTTACATTGGATGATGACATCTATCATCGAGATTAATAAGCCGCGGATATCATCGCGTGCTAAATTACCACCACCGTCACTTTCTTTGACTAAAAGGGTCATTTGTTCAAAGGCTGCAAGGGCTGTTGAGGCGTGGACGGTGGTAATGGAGCCGGGGTGACCAGAATTAACATTACGGATATAGTAAAAGGCTGTACCATCACGCAGCTCTTGTAGAAGGATTCTGTCGGGGCGCATGCGTAATCCTGATTCAAGCAGTTCTTTTGCGCCTGCTTTTGCTAAGCCTTGGTTATCTTTTGAATAAAAGAGCTGCACTTTGTTGGCGTGCGGAACGACAAGTTCTGGCGTGTCTTCAATGGTGAGAATTCGTTCATAGTCAGGGATTTTTGCAATCAAAGCTTTGGAGAGGGTTGTTTTTCCAGAACCGGTTTTGCCCGATATTAAGATATTTTGTTGTGTAATAACGGCTCTTTCTAAAAAGGTGCAAAAATCTTTGGCGATAAAGAGATCTGTTAGCTCTTTGTCTGTATCAGAGAGTTCGGATAATCGTTCTGTCATTTGTTGCGTGGGTGTGAAACTGGTGTTTTGGGCAACAGAAAACAGATTGTTTTCATGTAAACTTTCAAGAGAAAAAGTGCGTGATGAAGGTTTACGAATGGTCATGCTAATGGTATTGGCTGCAACTGCTGGAGGCATAACAATTTGTATGCGTTCGTTGTTGGGCAGTGTTGCGGAGAGAACGGGATTTTCTACACTAATTTTTTGTGTTGTGTAGGCAGCAACAACTTTCGCAATCCCTTCTAGTTCGCTGTAGGTTAGTTCTTGTATGGTGTGGGTTTGCCAACCATTTGGACCTTCAACAATTACTTCGCCAGGGCGATTGACAACAATTTCAAATAAATTTTCATCATTGAGGAAGTCATCTAAGATCTTTAATTTTGTTAAAACGATGGAGGCTCGTTCTGCATTTTTTGCTGATGGCATAATGTGACTTTATTGGCTTAATGAAAAAAGGAATAGCTGGGAGTAGAGTGATACCTTTTGCTTGTTACTACTAGTTTATAGACAGATGAAAAATCGAGATCTCTTGCTACAAAGATGTTGACGAGTTCGCCTTGAAATTTTTCTAGGGTAGGCGGGATGTTGATTTGATTTTCAAGGGCAACGGTGGCTGTATCTTTTCCGATATTGCTTGCTTCAGAGCTGTTGAAACCACCACTTGAGTTAGAATTGCCTTTCTTTTTATTGGTTAGGTTTGTTGTAACGCTATCAACAACGGTGAGTAATAATGCTGAACTGAAGCGTTCCCACCAATGGGTGTTGACGTTGCCGTCAAAACCAGCTCTACCTAAACTGTCAGTTGCGGGAGATGCAAGATTGATGATGACACCGGTTGGTGTTTTTGCTCTTGTCCAGAGCACAAAGAGGCGAGATTGACCCTTTTTAAGCCCTCCTCGGTATTCTCCAACGACTTGGGTTCCTTTATCAAGCAAAACAACGCGCCCATTGTCAGAGAGGATATCACGGTTGATGATGCAGCTTGCAAAGCCTGGTTGGTCACTGTTTAATGCCGTTTCTAAGATACAGGGGATAGAAGTTCCCATGGCGATGATAAAGTTTCTATTTCCCATGATCCCAGCTCTTGTACCTTCTATTTTTGTAGGCTTTAGAAGTGAGGAAAAACTTTGTGAATCATTATTAGGAGTTTCACTTATATTATTACTATAGTCATTTCTCGGCATTTGAGTTGAAGAAGGGGGGGTATTGCTCGTAAAAGCCAATACGGGAGAACGTTGTGCTGCATCAAGTAAAGGATCATGTTCAACTATTTTTTCTGGTGTTGGTGATGGTGTTGGTAGTGTAATTGGAGCAATTTTTGCTTGTGATTCAGTGGAAACTAATTCTAAGGGAGTAACTGAGTTATTAAATTCTTGTTTTTTATGGATATTTGCCGTGTCTTTTGATGTTGGTGGTGTTGAAAATATATTCCAAAGCACATATGCGCAAAATCCTACAAAAGCTATAATAATGATTATTTTTTTTGTATCCGATTTTGATGTATTATTTTTGCCATCCCCAATAGATCCTCGATCTTCGATGATTGATTTATCACTCATGTGTTGTCCCCTTCAATTCCCGCTTATTTAAAGATCTGATGCAATTTTACGTTCAACAGCTGGTGAGGTTGTTCCGGTATTTGGATTTGTGCCTTTTGGTTGATAGGCTTCGTTAAAGACGCATAGGACGTTTTTTC
>NZ_JBHIQC010000028.1:0-11456 GCF_042196385.1 Bartonella sp. AP150HLJHH
ACAAAAGCGCTGTGGCTCTTGTCAATAATCGCGGCAATATTGCCGGTGCCTTGCATGAGCTTGGCTCTTCAAAGAATATTCTCAGCATTGTCTCGTCGATGTTGACAGCAGGCTTAACCAGCCAACTAACCGAAATGGCTGGTGTTGGACAATCTTTGCCCAAAACGGCTCCTCTGGTTGATCGCATCACCCGTGAGGCGGAAAAGAACTTGATCAAAGCCGCCATTGGCACAGGCGTTCAAACGGCTCTTGAGGGTGGCTCTCTTGACAAGAACTTTTTTAACAATCTGCGCATCGCCCTGTCTGATACGGTTGGCAAATCGTTGGCGGAAGAAATCGGTACCGCCAAGGCAGAAGGCAAAATAGATACGGTCACGCAGATCGTTGCCCACGCCGGTCTTGGCTGCTTAAAAGGCGCTGTTGCGAGCGGTGCTTGCACAGCCGGTGCTGTGGGGGGTGCTGTGGGTGAAGCAACTGCTATGCTCCAGTTTCAATTGTGGGTGCAAGGCATTGTGAAAGAGGAAATGGGGGATCTAAACGGTCGCACCCCAACTGCGGAAGAGGAAGCGCGTATAAACGCAAAGATTGATGCGCAGTTTGCTGACTTTAGAGACCACACCATTGATATTGCACGGGCTGCTGGGGGCGTTGCCGCTGCCCTTGCCGGTGGCAATGTTGATGCCGGCGCTGATGCCGCAGGTAATGCCGCTGAAAATAACTACCTCAGCAGTGCTCAAATAGCCCAGATGAATAAAGAATTAAAGGAGTGTCCTGACCTTTTATGTGAAGCAGAAGTGTCTGCGAAGTGGTCTGCGATTAGTACAGGGCAAGGTATAAGCTTTGGGGCTGGTATAGTAGCTGGTGTACCGGCTGAAATATACGATACGGTTGATGATTTTTGGCAACTAGCCAAACATCCCGAAGAGACTTTGAAAGCGCTCAAAGATTTTTTCAGCAGTGGTGAGATTTTGGCGACAATTGGTCAGACCCTTGGACAGTCCTATGTAGATCGCATTAATAAAATGAAGGAGGAATATGAGCGAGCCGGTGCTGGTGGATCCTTTAAAGCTGGACTTGAATTTGGAAAATTATTGACTGAAACAGCATCCCTAATGACAGGAGTTGCTGGAGCAGCCAAGGGAGGCATAAAGCTTGGCGAAAAGGCTTGGATTAAATTCATTGCTAGGAAAGATTTTGCCCAATTCGCTTCCAAGAAAAATCTTGCAGAACTTGCAGCTCAAGGAGATCCTGACAAACTTGCGGCGAGGAAAGAACTGACCAAACTTGCTGCTAAAGAAAAAAAGCTTTGGTTAAAAAAGAAACCCACTAAATTTACCGATAGCAAATTTGGACAGACCTACACAGTTTATCGGAGAGACGATTTGTTTGATCCTAACAGAATTTCTTACTGGATGGTAAAAGGGGAAACGGTATGGGGCACTAATATTGATAGAATGAAAGCAAGAAGAGCACCTATAGGATATGATGGTAAGTCTGTTGAGTTGCATCACCTAAATCAAACCCCTGATGGACCCTTAGCAGAAATGAGCCATGAATTTCATAAAAAATATACTTCTGTTATTCATGCTAATCCAAAAACACATCAATCGCTCATAGATAGAAAAAAGTTTGAGAAGCAGAGAGAGGAATATTGGTATAAACTTGGTAATGGGTATGGAGAACAAGAAAACAGTAATTTAGGAGGAATAATCAATATGAGATGGGGTATCATAGGTCTAGATTTTAACAGATGGGGACAGGAGCACCGGCAGTAATGCTCTACGATTGATGAAAAGAGAAAAAACAGAGACTTATAAAATAATTTATGGAGAATAATTGATGAAAACCTATACCTTAGATGATGTTGCAGTCTTAATTGATAAGGTTAATAAATATGATGATGATATTATCAATTTTGGTACTGAAAAAAATGCGGTTGATGATCTTGTGATTGAAAAGGCAGAGAAAGCTTTGGATTTAAAATTCACATCGTCTTACAAAGTTTTTTTAAAAAAATATGTAGGAGGGGAAATTGGTGGTGAAGAAATTTATAGCCTTTATGGAGATTGTGGGGAAGGTATTCCTGCTGGTGATATTGTTTACCAAAACTTACTCGATAGAAAACATGGTTTTGCGACACCAGAACAGCTCGTTGTGAGTTATGATCTTGATGAAACCTTTTATTTTGATTATACGCAGTTTCGGGATGGAGAATGCCCACTTTATGTCAGGCTTCCATCTGAAGATTGCGAATATTACGCCAGTAATTTTTATGAATTCCTTTGCAAAAGAATTAAAGTACACGTGGGAGAAGAGATACCTGAAGGTGATCAACCGATTGAAAAGATTGAGAACACTCCCACTCCGCAACCTATACCTTTTTACAAGAGCTTTTGGAAAAAACTATGGAAGAGGTGAAGTTGATAGAGGGAATATGGAGCGTTTATAACGCAAGTTTTGAGGATCATCCTGCTGGTGATATTGTGCATAAAAACTTATATCATAGGAAACATGGTTTTGCGACATTAGAACAGCTTGTTGTCAGTAGAACTGATTTTGGTGAGACATTTTACTTTGATTATACTCAGTTTCAGGATGGTGAATGCCCACTCTACGTCAAGATTCCATCTGGAGCGTCACATTATTATGCAAGTAATTTTTATGAATTTCTCTGTAAAAGAATTATGGAACATGCAGGGGAAGATTCATGAAAACCTATACCTTAGATGATGTTACAGTATTAGTTGATAAAGTGAATAAATATGATGATGAGATTATCAATTTGGGTACTGCAGAAAATGCAGTTGATGATCTACTGATTGAAAAGGCGGAGAAAGCTCTCGGTTTACAATTTACATCTTCTTATAAGAGTTTTTTAAAAAATTATAAAGGAGGAGAAATTGGAGGTTATGAAATCTGTAGCGTTTATAGGGATTGTGGAATAGGTATTGCTGCTGGTGATATTGTTTTCCGCAACTTAAATAATAGAAAAAGGGGTTTTGCGACACCAGAACAGCTTATCGTAAGTAGAACAGATTTTGGTGAGACTTTTTACTTTGATTATACGCAGTTTCGGGATGGTGAATGCCCACTTTATGTCATGCTTCCATCTGAAGATTGCGAATATTACGCCAGTAATTTTTATGAATTCCTTTGCAAAAGAATTAAAGAAAGCGTGGGAGTTGAGATACCTGATGGTGATCAACCAATTGAAAAGACTGAGAACACTCCCACTCCGCAACCTATCCCTTTTTACAAGAGCTTTTGGAAAAAACTATGGAAGAGGTGAAATTGATAGAGGAAATATGAAGCGTTTATAACGCAAGTTTTGAGGATCATCCATGAAAACCTATACCTTAGCTGATGTTGCACAATTAATTAATAAGTATCCGGATGTTATCGACTTTGGCACTGCAGAGGATGCACCTGATGATATATTGATTGAAAAGGCTGAGAGAACTCTTGGTTTACAATTCACCTCGTCCTACAAAAGTTTTTTAAAAAATTATGGAGGAGGAGAAATTGGTTGCGAGGAAATTTTTAGCATTTATGGTGTAGACTTTGAAACTGTTTATGGTGGTGACATTGTCTATAATCGCTTAACAGAAATGAAAAATGGTTTAGCAAAATCACAGCAGCTTGTTGTCAGTAGAACTGATTTTGGTGAGACATTTTACTTTGATTACTCTCAGTTTCAGGATGGTGAATGTCCGCTCTATTTTGAGGTAATATCTGGAGATCCCCTTTATTATGCAAGTAATTTTTATGAATTTCTCTGTAAAAGAATTAAGGACCATGCAGGGGAAGATTTATGAAAACCTATACTTTAGATGATGTTGCAGTATTAATTGATAAAGTGAATAAATATGATGATATTATCAATTTGGGTACTGAAGATGATAGAGAGAATGAAACAGATGATTTACAGATTGAAAAGGCGGAGAAAGCTTTGGGTTTGCAATTCACATCCTCTTACAAAGTTTTCTTAAAAAAATATGGAGGAGGAGAAATTGGTGGTGATGAAATATTTAGCATTTATGGAGATTGTGGGGAAGGTATTCCTGCTGGTGATATTGTTTACCGAAACTTACTCAATAGAGAACGTGGTTTTGTGACACCAGAACAGCTTTTCGTTAGCAGAACAGATTTTGGTGAAACCTTTTATTTTGATTATACGCAGTTTAGGGATGGTGAATGCCCACTTTATGTCATGCTTCCATCTGAAGATTGCGAATATTACGCTAGCAATTTTTATGAATTCCTTTGCAAAAGAATTAAAGAAAGCGTGGGAGCTGAGATACCTGATGGTGACCAACCGATTGAAAAGATTGAGAACACTCCCACTCCGCAACCTATACCTTTTTACAAGAGTTTTTGGAAAAAACTATGGAAGAGGTGAAATTGATAGAGGAAATATGGAGCGTTTATAACGCACGTTTTGAGGATCATCTATGAAAACCTATACTTTAGATGATGTTGCAGTATTAATTGATAAAGTGAATAAATATGATGAAGAGATTATCAATTTTGGTACTGAAGATGATGCAGTTGGTGATTTCGTGATTGAAAAGGCGGAGAAAGCTCTCGGTTTACAATTTACATCGTCTTACAAGAGTTTTTTAGAACATTGTAAAGGCGGGGACATTGGTGGTGAAGAAATCTATAGTCTTTATGATAATCCTATGGGTATTCCTGCTGGTGATATTGTTTTTCAGAACTTAAATGATAGAAAACGTGGTTTTGTGACAGCAGAACAGCTTATCGTGTGTGAAGCTGATTTTGATGAAACCTTTTATTTTGATTATACGCAGTTTCGCGATGGAGAATGTCCAATCTATGTTATGTATCCATTGGATAATTGCGAATATTACGCCAGTAATTTTTATGAATTCCTTTGCAAAAGAATTAAAGTACACGCGGGAGAAGAGATACTTGATGGTGACCAACCGATTGAAAAGATTGAGAACACTCCCACTCCGCAACCTATCCCTTTTTACAAGAGTTTTTGGAAAAAACTATGGAAGAGGTGAAATTGATAGTGAGGAAATATATAGTCTTTCTAGAGAGCCTAAGTATTACATAAGTAATTTTTATGTAAAAGAATTACAGATCATGCTGGGGGAATGATGATGCAAACCAAAGATGTCACAGAGATTTTAAAAAGACTGGGCTGGGAGCCTTATCGTGATAACGTGGGTGATACTTTTGCGCATTATCATCTTCCCGATCGCATTATTGGCATTGGCTATGGTGTAAAAAATTATGGAGAGAGAGGCAAAGAGTTTTTGCTTTCGGCTGATCTCACCACCGCTGCTTATTGCCTTGCTCGGGAATATTCTAGAGGTGAAAAATCACAGCGTAAATATGGAGATGTGCTGTTTTACGCGAAGGAGGATTTTAATGTTAAAGCTCCGGATCTTTCCGAAAGCCATATCACAACCGCTTTAAACAAAGTGATTGCATGGGCGCAAGCACAGGATATTGAAAAAAAGTTGTGCGAGGAAGCTACTAATCATTCTGCCGTTGCACAAGCATTACTTGGTGATATGGAGGCTTTAAGGAGTGATAGATCTACTCCAAAACTATCTGTGCCAGAATTTGCAGATTATAAAACAATGACATCGGATGATCGCCTGCTTTTTTTTGCGCAAGCCTATAAAAATGGGGGGTTGGATGATATTCTAACGCGCAAAAAAACCAAACAGCGCTCGATAAGCCTCACAGCAGCAATGCGCGTTCTCAAAACACAAGGGTGGTTTTCTACGGAGCCTAGAAAAATGTGGTTGATTTTGCCCGACCGCTTCATTCAATTTGATTTTGGTTTTATACGTCTCCATGACAATTACAATGTCCGTATTGAAGCTGAAATATCTAATGAAATGATTTCTGTCGCTTGCAATTGTATTCACTATAGTGAGGAATATTGGTGCGTTTCTCCTAAAAATATTTATAATTCTTTTAATACGATTGGGGGGGGGATTTTTAGTGGTTTTGGTAAAGGCATTGATATTTGTGTAGAGACATTAGATGAGCAAGAGCTTATCAAAATCTCTGAGCGGATAATACAGTGGGCGCGTGCCCAAGATTTACAAGCATCAATAGAAAGCAAAACACGTGTTCAAAAGTATAGCTACAATATACGTATAGTCTGGCATTTGGCTTGTTTAGCATTGACAGGTCAAATTGATGTCCTGAAATCTTATCAAAGTTTTTTAGAAGCAGGTACGATTTCTGAGATCTTGGATGACAGTGAAGTAGAGAGATATATTAACCATGCCGTTCAATTTGCTGAAGAATATCTGAAAATCCTTAATGAGCGAAAAGCCATAGATGATCGTCTTAGTTTACAAGATTTGTCTTTTCTTAATACAGTTTCTGAAGACTTAAAAAGGATGGACTGGACAGTCTATCGTGATAAAAATTACAATTGCAATGCTTATTTTATAAAGAAAGATCGTATCATTAATATAGTGTACGACCTTGATAAAAACGGAGAGACACCGCTTGTTACCTTCAAGGTTTCTCTTTCAACACTTGGTTTTTCTACAGCTTATCGATCTGTTTTCATCAATACTCCCCAATATACCGTTCTTAAAGAGTTAGAAGATATATATACTGTGTCTGGTAATGAAGTTGATGAAGGTAAACTGAAGCAGATCTGTGCGGATATTTTGTGTTGGGCTGATCGACAAAATGTTAATCAAATCATCTATGATTATGCGGCTTTGCCAACAAATAGTGAATATGATCTTATAATACGCCATTTTATTGCGCTTATTCTGATTGGAGATGTTGAGAGGCTTAAGTTTTATAAAGAGAATTTTAGAAAGGGAAACTCTTTAAGCTTTGTGGAAGGTATCACGAAATATACGATTGACAACGCTCTTACTCTTGCACGGGGTTATCGAGCGGGTTTTCCAAAAAATGCTCCGATTTTGTCCCTTGATTCCCAAACAGCATCTGTTGTTTCCAAAACTATTGCTGTTGAGGCGACAGAGGAAGCGGATGACACTGATGATCGTCTCACCATGGAAAATGCTCATACACTTTTAAAAAGTTTAGGCTGGTCAACCGAGAAAATCAATGAGAATGACCATATGGCAAGCTATCAATTGGCTGATCGTGAAGTAGATATTCTTTATAACGACGAAATTGCCAAAGACTACCCGCAATTTGATAGCGCCTTTATGATTAGCACGGGCATTCTTTCCACCGCTTGTAAATTCATTGATCCTACCCACACGGAAGATATTCCAGATATACAGCTTAATTTTGAAGCAAAGGGGTTAGAAATCTTTGAACCAGAAGTTACTGCGGATCGCTTAAAGCAAGCACTTGATGACGCGCTAAAATGGGCGGTAACAGACATTGACCTTTCTAAAAGACTTCGCTCTGATTATGGCACTGCTCCTTGGCAACGGGATGCAACGTCTAAAGCAGATGATACGGATTATGCTTTGCTTCATCTTGGCGCTCTTGCTTTATTGGGTGATGTTGAGACCTTACAATCTTATCAGCAAAGCTTTACGGCAGGTGATCACCTAGGCTTTGACGAAAGCATCAACAAAACCCACCTTGAATGTGCATTAGCTTTAGCCAAAGAAGTAGCAAAAACCAAACAACTGAGCTACGCTTTAATTAAACAGGTGGCAAAAAAGCTTGATGATCAACAAGAGGTTACCAGCAAGGAGCAACCCCGCTCGTGGAAAGAGAAAATAGTCAATTTTATCGGAAAAAAAGACAAGAAATAGCACCTAAAAAATATCGAAAAGATTTCAGAAATTTAGAAAATAAGACGCGCTCCAAAGCCTTGATCACTAGTTGAGAAATTCAACAGTGGTGTGGCTCTGATCATGGTTTTGGTGCAAGATTTAAAGGAAATAACCTATTATTTCATAGATTATCAAAATCTCTTTTAATGGGCTTTTGTCTATTTTATCGGTTATGTCAGTTTATTTAACAGACGAATCTTATGATTTTAGTGAATGATTAAAATGTGCTTTATGAAAAGCATATGATCCTTTAAGCCTTTCAAAAGAAAGGGATTATAATCATAATAGATGCTATCAAGACCATTATGGTTATGAGTTTTGGAGGTTTAGGGGGTTTTGGAGGTGCTTTTTACGCTCCCCCTTTACATATTTTTCAATAAAAAATAAAAGTCATTATATTTCAATAAGTTAATCTTTCAAATAAACAACCTATATTAAACACAAAACATAAATACAATCTTTAATATATATTTAAGAGGGTTTTGTAGGTGTTTTGGGGGTTTGAGAAACATTCAAAACCTATAAGTAATATAAGAAAATGAATATACATAACTCTCTTTAAACAAAGCTTCTGATAACAATAAAGCACTCATTTTAGATTACGGTATAACCTCTTAAAGGCAATGTAAAAGAAGCGTATTCACTTTAAGATGGGATTTCTTAAAAGTCTTAAAGCAATCAAAATAAGAGTATTTAAAAGTGCAAGTTTCTTCTTTTTAGAATAATGCATATAAACATTCCTTTTAAAGATTGTATGTAAGCAATTTAACAAGAGAGGTATAGATTATATGGTTATAAGACCTTATACCCCTTATGCGTTTATCATACCCATTATATGAGCATCTTTATAAGTTATTCAGTTTCTCTTAATACCAATTTGGGTAAGTTCTTAACGATTTTCATGGTTTCTAAACTTACCGTAATAACCCTTTGAAACAACTCCAATGGGTAAGCAGGGTTGCCAACGGTTTCAACAGCATAGCGATTGGCATCATTCACAATACCACTCTTTTTATCAGTCTTTACACATTGACGCTCCATAACCCATTCAAGAGCGGGCTTGCCATTGACGATATACTCATAAACTTCAAGAGGGATATCTGTCATAATGATATTGCTGTTATAAATAACTGTAGATTTATCCTTTTCCTTACTATTCTTAATTTTTGCGAATTTCATTTCTGTAACGTAATAGAATTTTTCGGGATTAGAGATCTCTGTTTGTTTTGGATTACCCTTTTTAAAGGTCACTGGATAAGGCTCTACAGTTTCATAATTCACGTGCAAATGACCGAGTTCACGCCCTGCTGTTACGAACTTCCAAAAATCTTCAGCGCTTTTTACACAAGGGATGCGAGGCAATTCTTTAGAGAGGTTATCAGCATAACGAGCACGATAATCTTCCGAATGTAACAATCCGTAGACGTAATAGAACAAATTATCTTTAGTGATTTTTTCATTCGGATAAGCCGCTTGAAAATGGGCTAATCCTTCATCAGTAATGGCATCACGCCTCTGTAAACCAACTGTGTTACTTTCTTCTGTAGAATTCGCAAATAAATGAGATTGTTTTTCATTTTTGTCTCTTGAAACCGGAGCATCTTCATAGAAATATCGTGGAAAGCATTGACTAGCATTCATCACACCTAAATCAGGCAAATTCTTAGTCATAAGTGCAGAAAAGCCAACCATTGCTCCTATGCCTGTAACTTGTATGATTTTATTTTCAACCGCTTTCTCCATTGGGAATATACGCGGCGTTTGGTAAACTCTCTCATTGAAAGTACGATTATAATAAAGCCACTGTCGTGTAAAAGGGCGATATAAACTTTGCGTGAGGCATGCATCTTCGAATTTAAGAATTTTTCCTCTTACCAATTCTTGTTTAACATTATGGCTCCAGCTAATCTTGCTCTCATCTGCATTGATGAAATTGTTTACAGCATTTGCACGTATTTTATGATCAGCATGTGGATAGGCATCATTAAAACGTTCTACTTCGCTATTATAGAAAGTAATCATATTATGCATATTATTTTCTAAAATCTTATAGCTTGAGTTATATGCCCAAGCATCACGGTTTGTTTTTAGACCACAGGAATAAATTTTAAAGAGCTTTTTATCATGTCCTTTTTTAACACCTATAGCTAAAAATTTTTTAAAACTGTCATCACGTTGCTTTATCCAATCCCCATGCTTATCCGGTGTAATTATTTGCCAACCTTGTTTACTCCGTGTAATACCATCAATGCTTTCAAGGGATTCAATCATTGTAAGCTTTTCTTGCCTCGTGAGATAGTCTCCAATATCACGAAAATATATCTTACCACGCTGTTGTGCATTTGGATTTTTTACGAGAATAGAGATAGCTATGGGAGCACGAGATCCTTCACCAAAAATTCCACCACTTTCTTTCTTACGTTGTTCTCCAGAAGTCCGAGCATTTCCCCGTAAATGGAAAATATAAAGGCTGCTAAATTCCTCAACGAGGCATTTTCGTAAACCATCCATAGAGTGCCCACTAACAAAGCTTGCGTTTGTGACAAAACCAATAATACCATGGTCTTTTATACGGTCACTTGCCCAGCGGATAGCACGGATATAACTGTCATAAAGTGCTCGTATATTGGTTACTTTCGATTGAGCAGCATAAGTTTCACTGATCCGTTTATCTAAAATAGGATAAGAAGTATTCTTTGCATTATCGTTTTCGCTCTTTTGCCCCACGGAATAAGGAGGATTGCCGAAGATAACTTCAATATTGAGGTTTTTCTGAAGTTCTAAATATTCACTGTTTTCCTCTAATAAACCTTTCATCAAATCTTGTTTTTCCAGCATCCGGAATGTATCGGTTAAACCAATATGTTTGAAAGGAATATACTCTCCTTTCTTCAAACTATGATAAGTCGATTCAATGTTAATGGCTGCTATGTAATAGGCTAGTAAGACAATCTCGTTGGCATGGATATCATGACGGAATTTGTATTCCATATCCTCTGGTTTTATGAGCTTTGATTGTAAAAGCCTTGTGATAAAGGTTCCCGTTCCAGTGAAAGGGTCAAGAATAGAGACTCCACGTGACCCCAAGCTTTTTCCAAACTCATTACGCAACACATCATCAACAGAATGAATGATAAAATCCACGACCTCAACGGGGGTATAAACAATCCCAAGCCTATCCGTTGTCTTCTTAAAAGCTTTGGTAAAAAAATCTTCGTAAAGCTTGATAATAAGATTTTGTCTTGCCTGTGGTTCGGTAATGCCAGAGGCACGGAACTTTACGCTGTCATAAAACTCTTGTAATTCTTTGGATTCTTCCTCAATATTGGTTTTGTCGAGTTCTGTTAAGATTTTTTCCATTGCTTGCGAAATGGCATTGTTTTGCACAAATTCATTGCCCTCAAACAAGGCTTCAAACACGGGACGCGTGACAAGATGTTGCGCTAACATCTCAATCGCTTCTTCTTGTTTTATCTCGCTGTTTAAGTTGTTTTTTAATTCCTTATAAAACGCATCAAAGGCATGATAAGCTTCGCTTGTTTGATCAGAAAGCATAGTTTGAAGGCGTGTGATATGGTTTTGTGCAATCTCAGCAATATTGCCAGCTCAAATGCCCCAATAATCACTCATAGTAGATTTTTTAACAATCAGTGTTTTGAGAGCATTGGGAAACTCAACAAAAAA
>NZ_JBHIQC010000029.1:0-11011 GCF_042196385.1 Bartonella sp. AP150HLJHH
GCGTAAGGGTCTATCGGTTCGTGCGTTTGCGAAGAAGATGGGTGTTTCACATAATGCGGTGGTTTCTCGGATAAAGACAGGTAAATTTGATGCAGCTCTTTTTGAAGATGGTTCTGTCAATGAAGCCGTTGCAACAGCCATCTGGAATGAGAATCCAACAAAGCGCCCTGCTCCATTTTTAGCGCCTGATGGTCAACCGCGGACAAAGATCAAACAAGCCTCTACAGAGGGCGCTAATGAATACAAGATAAAACTGGAGCGAATGCAAGTTGCTCTTGAAAGCGAAAAGATTGCACTTGAACGATTGCGCGAAACCACTGTTGATCGAGAAGAAATGAAAAAGGCAGCTCGTGAGTTTGGAAGAGCGCACCGTGATGCTATGTTGAATTTTCCTCATCGTTTTGGTGCAAGCATTGCTGCACAAGTTGGATGTGATGCGGCCAGCCTTATTGGTGCTATTGATTATTATATAAGAACCGCTTTGCTTGAGGCGGTTAATATTCCAGTGCCTTTTCATGATCCTCATTCTCCAGAGTTAGAGAACTTGCAAGAAACGAATAATGGATGACAATGCAGTCGAAGAATTTTTCTCCCATGCCAATAATGCAAGACAACCGGACCCACCGTATACGGTTTCGCAATGGGCGGATAAGAATAGATACCTTAGCACGGTAGCAAGTGCTGAGCCTGGGCTTTGGAGAACAAAGCGTACCCCCTATTTGCGTGAAATCATGGATAATCTTTCCTCTTACGTGCCAATTGAAACAACCATTGTCATGAAAGGGGCGCAGATCGGCATGTCAGAAGCAGGATTAAATTTCTGCGGTTATGCCATTCATTATAGTCCGGGACCTGCTCTTTATGTGATGCCAACGGTTGAGACAGCGAAGAAATTGTCCAAAACCCGTCTTGATCCAATGATTATGGCAAGTCCAGTTTTAAGTGAACGCATAGCCCCAGCACGAGCACGTGACAGCGGGAATACCATGTTTTCGAAAGAGTTTGATGGTGGTGCACTGATGCTTACAGGGGCAAACAGTGCTGCTGGTTTGCGTTCCATGCCTATTCGTTATCTGATTTTGGATGAAGTGGATGGTTATCCTCTCAGTGTGGATAACGAAGGTGATCCGGTGATGATTGCGGAAAAGCGTACCTCGACCTTTGTACAACGAAAGATCTTTAAATTGTCCACCCCCACACACCGTGACACAAGCCGTATTGCCAAGGATTTTGTGCTAGGAGACCAGCGATATTACAACGTGCCTTGTGATGCATGTGGTACACTCCAGCCGATTGTTTGGTCACAAATCAAATGGCCAAAAGGCGCCCCCGAAAAAGCTGTGTTTGTTTGTGCGCATTGTGGTCATGAACATGCCGAGCACCGAAAAACAGATCTCATGTGTGAAGAAAGAGGCGCATGCTGGGTCCCAACCAGTGAGTCAAGCAGACCCAATTTGCGTTCTTATCATATTTCGGCACTCTATTCTCCTTGGCTTACATGGGGGGAATGTGCAAGAGAGTTTTTAAATGCCAAAGATGATCCAGCTCTTCTACAGCCTTTTGTCAATACAGTGCTTGGAGAGCCATGGGAGGACAGAACAGGCGAAGTTGTTGACCCAGATAGCCTCTATGCAAAACGCGAAGATTATCCCCTTGCACCAGAACAAGCCGTGTTGTTAACAGCTGGTATTGATGTGCAAAATGACCGCTTAGAACTTGAAGTGGTTGGATGGGGACGCAGTGAAGAAAGTTGGCATATTGATTATCAAGTTATCCTTGGTGATCCCTCTTCTTTTGAAGTATGGGACCAGCTGGATGAATACCTTACAAAACGCTGGCCACATACAGGCTATAAAGATGGCATCAAGATAACGGCTGCTTGTATTGATACCGGTGGTGGACACACACAAGCGGTTTATAATTATGTGCGCCCGCGTGAGGGACGACGTATCTGGGGGATTAAGGGACAAGCGGGATGGCGTGCGGTCTGGCCACGCCGACCAAGCAAAAACAATAAAGGACAGATTAATCTCTATATTGTTGGGGTTGATGCAGCAAAAGATATTATCACGGCACGGTTTAAAAAATCCGGACCTGAAGCATCGGGTGCTGGTGCAACACACTTTCACAAAAGCCTTGATCGGGAATATTTTGACCAACTGACCGCTGAAAGAAAAGTCATCAAATATTTCAAAGGCTTCAAGCGTATTGAATGGCAAAAAAGTGAAAAGGCAAGAAATGAAGCCTTGGACTGTAGGGTCTATGCTTATGCTGCTTTACAAGGTCTGATTTCGGCAGGAATAAACCTTAATCGAGAAGTCGATATCTTAGAAGAGCGTCTGGAAAAACTTAAAATTGAAGGCTCTTTAGAGCAGCCAACATCAGAACATGTGCCCTCTCCTTCTCCAAGAAGATCTCAGACAGCACAGCCTCAAAAGAAGCCATTCAGAACAATGATGAATCCTTATATGCGAGGGGATTGGAGGTAATTTGTGGGTGAAACTTTAGAACCAATTAACAGCAAAATTGAGAGACTTGAAAACTTAAAAAGGCGGCGTGAACAAATTGAAGAAGCTCTTTATTCGGGAGCACAATCGGTGCGCCATGGCGATAAGCAAGTCAGCAACCGCTCTGTTGAGGAACTTCGCAGAGCGCTTGAGATGCTGAACACACAAATAGCGGACCTTGAAGGGCGCAAGCGTTCACGCGTTTTCTATTTTAATATATCACGAGGCTATTAATGGCTGGTTTTTTCAATAAACTCACAGGCTTTTTTAAAATTTATCGTCAAGACAGCCCCCCTTTTGAAGCTGCAAGTAAAAGCCGTCGCATGGGTGGTTTTGACCCCGCCAAAAAACATATCAATAAAGCCATTGAGGAATGCGGTGATACCATTGTCGCCCGTTCAAGATGGCTTTATGACAATGAATCTCTTTATGGTTCTGCAACGGAGGAATGGGTCTCTGCGACTGTTAGTGATGGGATTAAACCCTATCCTCGTATTGAAGGTTTTCAAGAAGAAAAGAAAAAGCTTTTAGACTTATGGTGGCAATGGGTTGATGAGGCGGACTATGATGAAGATGCCAATTTTTATGGACTTCAAGCAACCATTGCACGAGAAGTCTTTCTAACTGGTGAATGTTTTGTAAGACTACATTATGTTGACCTCTACGGGCGCTCTGGTGTGCCGCTTCAATTACAAGTTTATCCCACCGAAATGTTAGACCTTACTTACAATGGACCGGCTGATATTGAAGGCAATTACATTCGTATGGGGATTGAATTTAATGCCAGTGGCAAGCGTGTTGCTTATCATTTCTGGGAACATCACCCCTATGATGATGTCCCTGCAAATATGGCATTTGAGAGCCAAGAGCGCGTGCGTGTCCCTGCTGAAATGGTCATTCATATCAAAGAGCGCCGTATTGCCGGACAATTGCGCGGTTCTCCAAAAATAACGCGCGCTATGACAAAGATCTTTCAACTCGAATCCTATGACGACGCAGAACTCGATAGAAAAAGGACGGCGGCTCTTTTCGCGGCGTTTGTCAAGGACAATTCCCCAAACGTCGCAAAATTATCCGATAATCGTGATAAAAACGACGTTGAAGAAGAATACGAAGCACCTGCCATTGCACTCGGTGCATCTCTTTATTTAGGAGAGAATAAAGAGGTTACATTCTCTAACCCTGTTGAGGTTGGAGGTTCTTATGAGGCTTTCCAATTTCGCAATATCTTGAAAATTTGTGCAGCACTTAATATGCCTTATGCCGTTGTGACTGGAGACGTTACGCGGGGGAATTTTTCTAATGTGCGTACCTCTATCATTCAGTTTAGACGGCACGTCAAACAATGGCGTGAACATATTATTGCCTTTCAGTTTAACCGCATTGTTTGGGAGCGTTTTGTTGAAATGGCAGTGCTTGCTGGATGCGTCAATTTGCCAGGGTGGGAAGAAAATCCCTTGCCATGGCTTCAATGTGAAAGCTTTGCACCCCCGCTTGAAATGATTGATCCAAACAAGGATATCTCAGCGGAAAAAGAAGAAATCCGTGCAGGCTTGAAAACACGACGCATGGCACTTGCTGAGCGCGGCTTTGATATCGACAGCATTCATGCCGAAATGCAAGAAGAGCACACAGACGCTCGTGCGCGCGGCTTATCTTTTGACACGGATATGGCAGCGCCTTCTGGTAGCAATCAAATGATTGATACAGCAGATTCAGACCCTTCTGAGACTTATGAAAGTAACCAAGGCAGTGAGGCACATAAAAATGGTGAATAATCTCGACATGCCGTTTTTGGCATCACGGCTTTTTGGGGTTCCTCATATGCTTGCCTCGACAAAGCTTGATATCATTTTGAATGCTCTTGCACCACGCCTTTTTGAGGGAGAAAAGTTTCCCATTGAAGCTTATTCGCAAGAGAATACAGAAGCTTTAAGACCCCCTGAAACTTATGTAGTACAAAACAATGTTGCCATAATACCGGTTCATGGCACGCTTGTGCGCCGTGGTGCATGGCTTGGGGCTTTATCGGGGCTAACCTCTTATGAAGGTTTAAGGGCTTCTTTTCGTGAAGCCATTGCACAACATGATGTTCGCGCTGTTTTATTTGATATTGATAGCGGCGGTGGAGAAGCCGGCGGTGTGTTTGATTTGGTTGAAGAGTTTCAAACACTCTCAAAACAATACGACAAGCCCATTTGGGCACATGCCAATGAGTTTGCCTGTTCTGCAGCTTATGCCATTGCTTGTGCGGCTTCTCAAATATGGGTAGCTCGCACAGGGGTTGTGGGCTCGATTGGGGTTGTTTGTGCCCATCTTGACCAATCCCGTGCAGATGAAAAACACGGGCATAAATGGACCTTTGTCTTTGAAGGTGATCACAAAACCCATGGCAACCCTCATGAACCCTTGAGCGATACAGCACAGATAAAAATGCAAGCCGATTGCGCCCTGCTCTACGAGATGTTTGTCGATTTGGTGGCGCAAAACAGACGCTTAAATGCTGCTGCAATTCGTGACACAAAAGCAGAAACTTTTATAGGCACCCAAGCGATCACGCTTGGATTAGCAGATGCGCAGGGCACCCTTGCGCAAGCTTTGGAAGCCTTAACGGATTCCATATCACAAAACCCAACATCAACAGAAAAAGAAGGACAAAACACATGGCACGCACACAATACCGCGCTGAAGAAGAGGATGACGAAAAGATCGTCGACATCATCAATGACGAGGAAGAGGACGAAGACGATAGTGACATCGACAAAAACGCCGAAATCTTTGACGACGAAGAAAACGAAGATGAAGATGAAGACAATGAGGACAAGCAGGAAAACATAAAAGCTGCTCTTGAAAAAGAAAGAAAGCGCGCAAAAGCACTAACAACCCTTGAAAGGCAAGCAAAGCACTTAGGCGTTTCTTTTGACGCAGCAAAAGCTATTCAAAACGGTATGAGTATCGAGAAAGCACGCCAATGTGTGTTGACGGCTGCTAGCTCTCAAAGCGCGTCTTTAAAAGTCTCGCCTTATACCCCTCATAGTGATGGGACGAGCAAGGCAAAGATTCATGCAAAATGGGAAGCAGCTTGGAGGGCAGTGAAATGACGAATATTATTTATGACGACGTACGCAATGGCGCTTATCTTGGACCCTACGACCCCGATATGTCAAATGAAGAAGTGCTGTTTGCATCAGGAGCATTCATTGAAGCTGGAACTGTCATGGGAAAGATAACCGCAACGGAACACTATGTCCCCCTTAATCCAGCAGCAGCAGATGGCAGTCAAATCCCTGCGGGGATTTCTTTTGCCACTATTGACGCAACAGAAGCAGATCAACGCGCCGTAATTACAGCACGCTTATGCACTGTAAAAGCTTCTGAACTGCTATGGCCAGATGCCATCACGGATGAGCAAAAGAAAGCAGCCATTCAGTCTTTAGAAGACCATAACAACATTCTATTGCGATAGGAGAATGCACACATGGATATGAATTTTTTTAAACATGATGCTTTCTCAAGCATCACAATGATGAAAGCCATCGAAAACTATGAGTTTCAACCTGGTCTTGTAAGTTCTCTTAATCTTTTTGAAGAAGTTGAAACCAGTACCACAGTGGTTGGTATTGAACGGCGTGATAATACATTTTCGCTTATTCAAACCAGTGAACGTGGCGCACCTTTGGCAGAAGGTGATAGAGAGGGTCGTAATCTTCGGTTTTTCAAAACAACACGGATTGCCAAAAGTGATACCGTGAAATCAGAAGAAATCCAAAACCGTCGTGAATTTGGGACAGAAGATCAGTTAGAGACAGCAATGAAATATATTGCCAGAAAACAAAAGAAACTGATTTCTGAAATAGAATTGACATGGGAAAATATGCAACTTGGCGCTGTTCAAGGGGTGGTTCTTGATGCCGATGGCTCTGTTATTGTCGATTGGTACAAAGAATGGGAAATCGCACCACCAAAGCCGATTGATTTTAAATTAAATAATGAGACAACCAATGTTGCGGACCATGTTGATCAAGTCATTATGAGGATGATTGAAGCTTCAAAGGGAGCGTTTTCTGATCGTTCACGCATTATTGGGCTTTGTGGAAATGAATTTTTCTCCAAGTTGAAAAACCATAAAACAATTCGTGAGACCTATTTAAACACAGCCTTAGCACAGACACTCAATAGCGCCGGAGGTGTTGCAACACCAAGTTCGATTGGCTCTGGGAGCTTTGGTAGTTTTGACTTTGCGGGTGTGACTTTCATTAATTATCGGAGTATCCACAACTATAATGTAAGTGCGAAGGCTGGAACAAAGCGCGCCATAGGCATTAAGCCTGATGAATGTCAATTCTTTCCTGTTGATGCGCCAGGTGTATTCCAAAAAACCTTTGCTCCTGGTGAAAGCTTGGATTTTGCCAACACGGTTGGAAGACCTCTCTACACGATGCTTATCGTCGACCACGACCGTAATGCATGGGTAAAACCTGAAGTGTATAGCTATCCGCTTTACATTTGCACACGCCCTGAAATGCTGTTTAAAGCAGTGATTGGAGCGAAATAACATGCGGTGGAACGGGCTGCTAAACCAAATGGTTAAAGATGTGCGCAACACTTTTGGGCAGCCCATCATCTACACGCGAAAGGACAACCAGCAATCTTTTCGTATCACAGCGATTTACACCATTAAGCATTCAGAATCGGACGCCGGTGGCAGAATCCCTACCACAATTGCAAGAAAGGAACTTGATCTTTGTATCAATGACATTGGAGGATTACCACCAAAACCTCAAGATAGTATTGTGGTCCTCTCTCCTGAAAACAACAAAGCCCCCTCTTCTCAAGAACACTTCACTGTTACAGATGTCCAAGCCTCTGAATCCGGTATGTATAAGCTTATCTTGCGGGAGATAAAGTAAAGATACGCTTATTTATTTTAAAAAGGTAAAGTCACCCCTTGACAATATGGCAACAATGTGTCTATTGTTGAACTAGGTGCCTGAAAAACACCGAACGATAAGCGGATGGATTACCGAAATAATCTCCTCCCGCCGAAATTTAAAAACTTTGACTCATCACATGCTTTGTAGCATATAGTGGTTTTGTCGGGTGTGGTTACACTATACAATACCCTAACGGGGAAAGTGTAACGACGGACTTATCGCCGTGTTTTTCAGCACCCGGCACTCTCTTTAGAGTGTCAATGAAAAACATCTAACGATAAGGAGTTCTCATGAACACTCTTATAGAAATTAAAGGAAGTGCTACTAATGGTGCTACCACTCAGACTATGTCTAGCATTGAAATTGCGGGAGTATGTAGTAAGAAGCATAAAAATGTTATGCGAGACATTAAACAAATATTTAGCGAGCTCAAATTTGAGCCGGCTAAGTTTTTAAGCAGTTATATTGATGAACAAGGAAAAACACGCCCTTGTTATAATTTACCCAAGCGCGAATGTTTAATTCTCGTATCTGGTTACAGTACTGCTTTACGTGCTAAAATCATTGACCGTTGGCAAGAATTGGAAAAGCAGGTAGCCACACCACAAGTTGATTATTCCAAACCCGAAGCATTACTTGGTGTTTTGAATCACTTACAAAGTCAAATTGAGCAGAAAGATCATGTTATTGCAGAATTAGCACCAAAAGCAGAGGCACTTGAGGGTCTAAAACGTTCTGATGGTCTGTTTGGTCTTATCGAAGCAGCAAAGATGTTGGAGGTGCGACCAAAGGATTTAACAGATTACTTGCGTAAACATGATTGGGTGTATCGACGGGCTCCAGGGGCGCCTCTGTTACCTTATCAAGATAAAATCAAAAAAGGCTTTATGGATTGCCCTGCTATCACTATTCAAAGACCAGATGGTACAGAAAAGGTACTCCCTTCAACGAAAATCACATCGAGAGGATTAGCATGTTTGAGAGAACAAATCCATGGAGGTGTACAATGAAGATAGATACCAACTTCTTATGTGACTTATGGATAGCATTATCTCAATTTTCTAATGATGAAAATGTGAGCGACAAAGATTGTAGTGCTCTGGTTCAAACTATGAATGCAATAGAAAATGTTCTAGTTTTAAAGCTTCAAGATGACGTGCCCAATATTACAAAAATCTTGGCAATTTTGACAGATTTTGGAGCTTCAGAACTGCCACATCGTATGGATTCTTTGTTGCGAACTTATGAACCAAATTTAGACAACCCCATTAAAAAGGTTGCTTAACTTAAAAACAAAACTCCCCTCCCTATCGTTAAAGGTGGGGAGGTAGTTAAGAGACTTCTTTAGGTAAGAACTCAAAATGAACGGATTTAAAATCAGTTAAGTCATAATCTGTAAGATCGGCAGTATCAACAAAGTTTTCTGCTTCTTTATCCGTCTTAAAAACGGGTATTTGTTTTAATTTAGAGGGTTTCATAAGAATTAATTTTCTTTTAGTACGTATAGACTTTTAAAAGATTCAAAGTTTAGAGGAAATGTATCTGTTTAAACTCACACCATTTTCAGCGGCTTGTATTGCAAGTTTTCTATGGAGTTCTGGTGGTATTCTTAATTGAAACTTACCACTGTATTTACCATGTGACAAAGGCACAGGAACTTCTTCTCCATTATGTTGCATGTCCTCAACAACTTCTGAAACAAGGTCCATAATGCCTTTTAAAGCTTTCTCTGCTTGAGCATCTAACCATGAAAGGGATGGGAATTCTGCACACAATCCGACATATTCCTCATCTTCTTGCGACCACAAAACACGATATGTATAATGATTATTGTTCATGTTTCATCCTTTCTATCGCTTGTAAGACTTGTTTGACTTGATAAGCTTTTGCTTTGTTACCAGAATCTTTTTGAATATTCACACGGGGGTCACCAAGCCACGGGGTTTTAAAAACAAAATGACTTGTACCATTGTTCCGTGGTTCTCCAAAGAAATAGACACATACAACCAACAAATCTGAAAACTTGATGTTCTTTGGTGATGCTTTCATCAAGCTAATTATTTTTTCAACTTTATTGCTCATAACCAATAATAGTATCATTATTAATCCTAGTCAATCATTTTATACACTTAATTGGACAGGAGCCCCCATGCATCCCCGCGAGACGATAAGAGAAACATTTGTTGCGTTGATCAAAGCAGCAAAGACGGCAGCTGGTGACAATGTTTTCAATATGCGTGATTTCAACTTCTCCCCTGAGAACACGCCTGCAATTAATATCTCAACACAAAGTGAAACAATTGAAGATGGCTATGATTATGGAGTAAGGCGGCGTGTTTTAACGCTAGATGTTGAATGTTATGCGACATGTGAAGATGGAGCACGTTTTGTTGACCAATTAGCATGGGAAGTTGAGGAGGTTTTCTACGCTAATCCCAATCTCAACAACAGCGTTGAAACATGCCGCCTGCAAAATATTGCTTTTGCCTTTGGCGATAATGGCGCTCTAGCACTCCACGGTGCAATTTTAACCTTTGACGTAACTTACGTCACCAATATCCCCTGCCTTGATGAAGGAAAGGCAACCGAAAGAGTTGTTGAACCCCTTGTCGGTTTTAAACCAGAAACAGGTATGGGAAACCAAGACAAATACCATAAAATTGAAGGTGGACATGTTAGAGCGGCGCGATAAAGAAATCACAGATCTAAAGAGACGTGTGGCAAATATGGTTGTGGTGGGGAAGATTAGCCATGTCGACCATAAAAACGCACGCTATCGGGTAAAAAGTGGCAATCTTGTCAGTGACTGGATTCCAGATACACAAGCCCGCGCCGGTAAAACACGTTCTTATGAAGGACGCGATGTTGGAGAGCAAGTAATTGTTGTTTCATCATCAGGGGATTTATCGCAAGGGATGATTGTGGGTTCCATTCATACAGATGCTAATCAAGCAGCCGATAAGGGCAGCATTCACCGAACGATATACCCTGATGGAACCAGCCTTGAATATGATGATGAACAAAACACTTATGGAATTCATATCAAATCAGGTGGAAAATTTCTTCTCACGATTGCTGATGGTGTGTCACTAAAAGGTGATGGTGGCAAGCTAGAGCTTACCGCACCGGAAGGCATAAAGATTGCTTCAGAAAGCGATATAAATTTAAACGCAAAAGGCGGCATCTCTTTGAAGGCTGGTGATGGCATTTCACTGAATTCGAATGATAGTCTCTCTCTTCATTCTGGAAATAATGTTTCCATTCATTCAAGTGGATTAAGACATAACGGCACCAATGTAGGAGAAACCCATGTTCATGGCGGTGTTTCCCTTGGTGGTTCTATGACAGGAGGTCCCAATTGAACAGTGGAATGGACCGTACAACAGGAAAGCCATTGACCGGCATTGATCATTTGCGTCAATCAATCCTTGATATTTTGTTAACGCGGATTGGTTCGCGTGTAATGCGGCGTGATTATGGTTCACGTGTTGCGGAACTCATTGATGCACCGGTTAATAATGCTTTTGCTGTTGCTCTTTATGCTGCTGTTGCTGAGGCTTTAGACAAGTG
>NZ_JBHIQC010000030.1:0-10791 GCF_042196385.1 Bartonella sp. AP150HLJHH
TGGTGCTCAATGGCTTTATCGTTATACCATTCATGGTCGGCGCCGTGAAATGGGCTTGGGTGCCTTGCGAGATGTTTCTTTAAAACAAGCCCGTGAATTGGCAACAGGATGGCGGGCTGTTTTACGTGAAGGGCGTGACCCTATTAAAGAACGTGAAAAACAAAAGCGTGAGGCAATAAGCAATCTCCATTACTTAAAAGATATTGCACTAGATACTTTTGAAACTCGTAAAGCTGAATTAAAAGGTGATGGTAAAAATGGTAAATGGTTTACACCTTTACGCCTTCATATTCTCCCTAAATTAGGCTGTTTACCCGTTTCAGAGATTACGCAAACAGAGATACGCAATACCCTTTCTCCCATTTGGCATACAAAGGCTGTAATTGCTCGAACAGCATTGATACGTCTTAATCTTTGTCTCAAACATGCGGCTGCATTAGGTGTAGATGTTGATTTACAAGCTGTAGAAAAAGCAAAAGCTCTCTTAGGAAAACAACGCCATAAGGTCACTAATAGACCAGCCATGGATTGGAGAGAGGTTCCGGCTTTTTATAAAACACTCTGTGAAGCATCAACCATAACACAACTGGCTTTGCGTTTGCTTATTCTGACAGGTGTTCGTACCAATCCTTTACGTCATATTCATAAAGATCAAATTGATGGGGATATATGGACCATACCTGCTGAAAATATGAAAGGCAAGCGTGATACAACAAAAGAATTTCGCGTGCCTTTATCAACTGAAGCATTAGACATTTTAAAACAAGCACGATTGCTTTCTCGTAATGATTTCTTTTTTTCTGCTAAAGGTCGCGGTCCCCTCGCTGAGAAGTGTATGGCTCAATATATGAGAGACAATAAACTTGAAGCCTGCCCGCATGGTTTTCGCTCTAGTTTACGCGATTGGCTAGCAGAAACAACCGATGCCCCCTATGAGGTCGCTGAAACTATTCTAAGTCATACAGTAGGAGGACAAGTAGAGCGCTCCTATCGTCGCACTGACTATCTAGAACAGCGCCGTGTCTATATGGATAAATGGGCGGCTTATGTCACGGGTCAAACCTAAAATATGGGGTGAATAACCCCATTATCTGTGGATAACTTTAGCTCTCTTGTCTCTCATTCTTTCTCAATAAGAGTCATAAATTATCACATCAGAAATTGTATAATAAAATATTGTTTTCTATGAATAAAACATCTTTCTAAATGAACCAAAATGTGGTTAATAAATGGTTATGATTTGTTACCATTTTTTGATAGAAAGGATTTTAATATGACAGAAAATGATATTCTTTTAACAGACCGTGAAAGTGCAAAATTGCTTCATATGAGTGTTTCAACATTCCGGCGTCATGTTACCAATGGCTCTCTCCCAAAACCTTTAAAATTTGGCTTTTTATCGCGTTGGTTACAATCAGATCTTTTGAATGTCATCGAGCAAGCGAAACAACAACGTCAAAGTGACGCGGCATAAAAAGAAAACCTTGTCACGTAAGGACGGACAAGGCTTTCTCAAGCTCATCAACCTGGTGCTTTATTTGGTGTAAATTCAAGGCTTTCTCTGCTGAAGCAAGACTTAAGGTTCGCATTCAAGTTGTTCTGAATGTTTTTTACAATAAGGGCTATTTAAGCGTCTCTCAACACTTCGCTGAGGCGTGATAGAACCACTAAGAGGATACACCGGAATCCTATCATCTTGACAATTTTCACACCACTTTCCATTTTCACTTCTATAGTGGAAGCCAGATTGAAGCATACAAGTATGAATTATTGCCCATTCACCGAAACCTAATCCACTATTTTCTGTATCGGCATTATAAGGAGTTGGCTTACCACACTCTAACAATGCTTTTGCTACTTCAGTAGAATCTGCATCTGGCTTTTGCCATATAACAAAGTATTTTGAAGGAGGCTTTGAGTCACATCCAGCGATACTTAACAAAGCCATGCAACTCAACAGTTTTAAGATTTTCTTCATTTTTCCCCTCTTTCAATGGATTTATTTACGATAAAACAGAGCTCATAAACCTGTTGATATTTCCTGTCACCGCTGCTTAAAACAACGGTGAACAATATTGAGATGATTGGTTGAGAAAACAATCGCGCCATTCCAAGCAAAAGCAAGGATAAGGGATTGTTGATCATCACCAATAGAAACACTTAAGGTTGGCATTTGCGACTATTTTTATATTTTTTACAAAAAGGGCTGTTTAAGCGCTTCTTGACACTGCGCTGTGGTATGACAGCACCTGGACGACAAATGGGAAGATCCTCGGCTTTATGATTTACACACCAAGTTCCCCCTCCCACTTTATCACGAAAACCTGATTGAATCATACAAGCTTCTATGGTTGCTATTGCATTGTAGCTGAGCTTTCTGCTTTCTGGATCAGTATCATAAGGGGTTGGCATTCCACATTCTAATAAGGCTTTTCCTACCTCAGTAAAATCAGTAACACCATTTTTCTCCCACGTAGCTATCTCTCCTGGAGGAGGTTTATCGATATTACATCCAGTTACACTCACCAAAACTATTCCACTTAATAACTTTAAAATGTATTTCATTTTTTACTCCTTGATTTACTTAAAGGAAATTGTTCACGATGAGATGTGCCATAAAACTTTTGGCATTTATAACCCACATCTCCAAGGCAAGTATGGGAGCTTATGGGATTCATGATCACTCTCCACCATTCTTTCCACATGTTACTACCAGTAGGTATTGTCTCGTAAGTATAGCCATTGCCGCCAATAATTCTGCTTACAAAGTCGTATCTATTCCCATCAAAGCCAATAGTGGTTTGTTTGCCATCACTCACATAACCTAACAGACCGGATGCAACTAAAGCATTAAAGGCTGGTCCATAGAAATTGATAGTCGTGTTTTCGTTGGCTATACCGTGAACACCTTCTTGTTTGAAAGAATTCAGCATATTCCCCAATGTCATTGTCCCGCGACTATGTCCATAAAGTTCTAATCCTGTAAGACCATAGCTATACATCAAATCTTTTGCTTCTTGTGTTGAATTGGTCAAACCCCAAAAGTTATTTTCCATAAACTTCTGATAGCCCGCGACTAGAAGTTCTGAGATAGCAGAATCAGCTTCTGGGAACACAACAAAATAAAGCGGTTCATTTTTATTCTCCGCATGTTGCTCTGCATAAACAGCAGCTTCATAGGGTGGCGTAAAGATGCCATTAAAGGACACATGCACTTTGCCATCAGAGCCAGCTTGTAAATACTGCTCATCTTCAGCATTTAAAAAGTGATACAGAGTGATATATTCTCCATCGCTGTCTTTTATATACTCTCCATTTTCATCGGTTAAATAGAGTACTTTGCCATTTTCATCATGCGCAATCTCACCTACTGGATGCTCTTTAACATTTGCGACTTCGCGCACTTTGTCCCAGTATCCCAATCCTTCATCCGATAAATCATTGATCATATCTACGCGATTATGTACTACCCCCTCAAGCGATGCGACATCTAGCTGTTCTACTGCTTGGTGGGCTGTAGCGGTGTTGCAGTTGAGTGCATCAATGATTTGTCCAGCATCTTGCCCCATTGCCCTCTGTCCAGTTGTATCAGTAAGGATGATAGTCCCATCGCTGATAGCAGATTTGGTTTCCCCTTCTACTCCATCATGCGCTTTTTAGAGGCTACATCATTGTGCTTTTTAGGGGCTACATCATGGCGCTTTTTAGGGGCTTCAGCATTACGCTTTTTAGGAGCTTCAGCATTACGCTTTTTAGGGGCTTCAGCATTACGCTTTTTAGGGGCTTCAGCATTACGCTTTTTAGGGGCTACATCATGGCGCTTTTTAGGGGCTTCAGCATTACGCTTTTTAGGAGCTTCAGCATTACGCTTTTTAGGGGCTTCAGCATTACGCTTTTTAGAGGCTACATCATTGTGCTTTTTAGGGGCTACATCATTGCGCTTTTTAGGGGCTACATCATGGCGCTTTTTAGGGGCTTCAGCATTACGCTTTTTAGGAGCTTCAGCATTACGCTTTTTAGGGGCTTCAGCATTACGCTTTTTAGAGGCTACATCATTGTGCTTTTTAGGGGCTTCAGCATTACGCTTTTTAGGAGCTTCAGCATTACGCTTTTTAGGGGCTTCAGCATTACGCTTTTTAGGGGCTACATCATTGCGCTTTTTAGAGGCTTCTTCACTATATTTTTTATAGGCTTTATCGCTGTATTTAAATCCTTCTTCCAGCAATTGTGTTGCCATTTCGCGGTTTTCACCAGCTGTTTGTTCCAGCTTAGTGACATCTATTTGTGATACACCCTTATGAGCTTCAGCGGTATTACGGTTAAGGGAAGCTATGGTTTGATCAACGCCTTGCCCTGTCAATGCCTTCTGCCCTGCTTCATCAGTAATGACGATGGTGCCATCGCTAATGGCAGATTTGGTATATCCTTCCCTTGAATCCTGTTGTTCTGCATGATCTAAAACATTTTTGGCAATGTTTTTAGCGATGTCGTATTCGCCCATTGCACCACCCGCTGCAATGCTAATCCCATCACTGCTGGCTTTGGCACTCGCACTGTTGGTAATATCACTGGTGCTGATGCTTCCTGTGGTCAGGCTGTTTTTTTCTGCCAAGGCTGTGCTTTCAATAATACCTCCAGTCAGCGTTGTTTTATCTTTAACGGTGATCTCAAAGCCGTCATCACGGGCTTTAATGCCTGATTGTTCCACAACACTGTGATAATCGCTGGAGGATTGATCATTTTGGAAAGAGACGTTTATTGATGCACCATCAGGCTTTCCATTGCCTTTAACCCCAACAGAAACAGAGTTTTTTTTGCTGGAACTTTGTCCCGTATCACTGCGGCTGACAACGGTAAAATCACCTCCTACTTCCATTTTTACACGCTCTCCAGAAACCACTGCTCCTGCCAATGTGGTGTTTCCCCCACTGTTGGTGTGAACCGCGCCCGTGCCTATAATATGGGCGTTCTTTTGTTGAACCTGTTCACTGGAGCCTTCTCCTTGACTAAAGGAGGCATTGCCTGTTCCCTCTGCGCCACCGGTACCATAACTGGCTCCGATATTCATTGAAGCGCTTTGGTTATGGTTTTGTGTGCTTTGCGTGTTTTGCGCACTTTCAAAGGTAATGTGCTGTCCTGCATCCAAGTTGATATTCCCGCTCTGCGGATCATTGCCCAGCGCATAAACAGGATTGGTACCGGCAATAACGTCGGCTCCAACACCATGGATGCTGCCTTTGTGGGCTTTCATATTGACAGAACGCCCAGCTTCTATGCTATTGGTTACAGCAGTAGATGTCTGAGAAGACTTCTCTTCCTTTTCAGTCTTAAAGCCTACGGTAACACTGGTAGAAATATCCACCATTTTGAGAAGGGAATCTTTTGTTGATCCGCTCTTTATCCCATTATAGAGATCTTTGCCTTTGTTATAGAGATCTTTGCCTTTTAGACCAAGAATGATGCCATTGCCGATTTTGTGTTTTGTATCCCCATGACCAAAACGTTTTCCTGCATCCTTTATATCTTGTATGGTACTAAGAATGCCAACATTGACAGAACCTGTAACACCAGCAAAGAAATTTTCATGTTTTTTTTGTGTCTTAGAGATATCTTGGCTTTCCGAAAGCGTGATATTATTACCGGCATCAACACTCACATCACGACCTGCTGAAACATCGGCTGCTTGCAAGGTCACATCATTGTTCGCACTGATCCGCACATCTTGGCGTGCCGTGATGTGTGATTGTGTGGAAGTGGTTTCCCATTGATCGCTGGTGTCTTTCGTGCTCTCAACCCCAACTCCTACAGAAACACTGCTGCTGCTGTTTCCAAACTGAAAACCAAAACCTGAACGCTTTTCTTCAGAATTTGACTTATGGCTATTATGACCCACAAGCACATTGACATCACGAGCTGCCGAAAGGTTAATATTCTCACCTGCAAGATCAGAGCCAACAATTGTCACATCTTTTTTCTTAGCAGTGATGTTGATAGTGCCATTCGCATTGAGAGAAGAGCCTTGATGTTCAAAACTTTCTTCATTTTCTGTCTTTGTCTCACTCCCATATATCGATAAAAAGTCCTTGCCTGAACCCGCGCCCAAACCAGATGCATGTTCTTCTGAGTAGCTGCTATGGTGATCTGTCATACCATCAATCGTCACACTTTCTCCACTCACATTGATATTTTGACCGGAAAGCAGATGAGAAGCAGAAATCTTGGCTTCTCCTTGTGCGTCTAACACGATGTTGCCCGTCGCCCCAAGGATAGAGGAGACCGTTGTGGTATGCGATTGAGAACTATCGGACGATTCCTCATGCAAAAAGCTACTTGAAGACGATTGGTATTGCTGGTCGTAGTGTTCTTGAGCGCCTTTTATAAGAATATTCCCACCAGAATGAATAGAAATATCCGCTTTTGCTTGATCTGGTGTTTCCTCTTTTTTTCCAGCAAGAAGCATCGACCCAATGATTTTTGTATCGTTGCCAGATTCAAAGGCTATCCCTTCACCGCCTGTTATACTTGAGCTCACGACTTGGGTAGCCTCAACATTATTATGGACTCTCTCACTAAATATTCCATCCTCTTTGTGATCAGACATCTCATAATTTAAGCTATCTTCTGCATTGTTGATCAGGATATCGTTACTGGCTTTCAGCCCCACCTTGCCCTTGGCATCTATATCGGAAGCAGAGACATGGATATCGTGCCCCGATATGATATCCATATTCTTTCCAGAACTTAGATGAGAGCCATTGTGCAAGGCAACATGGGAGGTTTCACTCCCATTCTGATTGTCCATACTGTTGCGTGTGGCATCAATCGAAATATTCCTCTCAGCTTGCAAGAGAAGTTTATCCGTTGCTTGAACATCTGAGCCTAAAATATTGAGATTTTTTCCTGATGAAAAGACTGTTGAACCCCCAGAACTGACTTCCGATTTATGATGCATGGTGGCATCACCCTGTTCATCATGGTAATGGGTTTCTGCTGAACCGATCGTCAAGTTGCCTTGTTCTGTAGCCATGGCAAGATCACCTCCGGTGGTGATCCCCACCCCTGAGGCGGTGATATCTTGCTTGGCAATCACGCTCGCATTGCCACCAGCAGAAAGCGCCTCGGTGTTTAATACTGTCTCCACGCCGTCAACCGTTGTGCGCCCTGCATCCAAACGAATATTCTTCTCCGCAAGGATAACAGCATCACCACCCGCCGCAAAATGCCCTCCTTGACTAAAGATATCCCCGCCATGCACATGCAATTGGTGATTTGCCGCAATACGCCCTGAATTAGTTATTGTGGAATTGCTCGTATTTTGGCTGGTGATATTGACATCATCACCCATGATCAAAGCCCCAGCAGAAACAAAGGAGGATCTGTCTTTTTCAGGGATGTAAAGCACCGGAGCATAAACATCCATGCCCTTGACCTGTTGGCGCACATAAATCACCATCGGGGCTTCTAGGGACGCCAATTGTTCTTCACTCAAAGCCTCACCAAAAGGGAGATTGTGTGCTTTTGCATATTCTGCCCCGACATCCAGCAAAGTTTTGACTTGTTCAATGGCATCACTTCCAGGAATAAAGGAACCTTTGCCCAAACCTTGACCCACAAGATCACGCATTTGTTTTTCAATCAGCTGCTTTTCGAAATAAGCATCGCCTAAGAAAAAAATCTCTCTGTCAGGATTGTAACCAATTCTGTTCAAATAATAGGCTGAGCCATAAAACTTGCCAACATCAAGGAATTCTGCTCTAGTTTCATAAATGAAATTTTGATTGGGCAGCGTGCCCCCAACACCCCCCGATTGGGGTTTTGGTAAAGGAAGCCCCTCAGCAAGTTCCCCTGCATTATTGAGATCGACTTTTGGTGTAAAGAGAGCGCCAGCCCCGGTTAAACCACTTAAGGACTCCAGTGGATTGCCTTCAACGGTTTTTGCTTCAAAATGCGCATCCCCTGTAATCGAACCTTCCGCTGCCGTGTTATTGAGTTGATCGACCACCAGATTTAAAGTGCCACCCGCTTGGACAAGACCAGGAACACTCTCCAAAGCTTCTGAGCGGATATGACGAAATTTGCCATCGGCTATATCTAAAGAAACATCGCGGCTTCCATCAGCTTTATAGCCATAACAATTGTCTGTATTTGCGTTACAACCCATATAGGTGTTTTTATAAGCTGTTGCACCTAAATTGGTCAGCACATTGGCGTGGATATCGGCATTTCCCCCTGCTTCTATAGAGCTATAATGGTTGTCAATGTTATCGGCGTTAATGATGAGATTGCCGTGAGATTGTATCATCCCCTGAATGGTGGGCTTATGCGAAAACCCCTGCGTGACAGTTTCTTCTGTCATATGTGACTGATTATTCCATTGATACCGTCTTATATTACTTTTTGTTTTATCATATTTCCAAGTAAATGCCCTATAAAATGCTCCATCTTCCAAAGTTGCCGTGCCATACGTTTCTTCTTTGTTAGCCCAAAGATTTTTATCAAATACAAATACTTCCCTAGGTATATACTGGTGTGCAATAACTATTGTTCTATCCTCAAAGTGACCCTTTCCCCAAAGGTTGGGACCATCTTGATATAACATCCCATCACTGAGTTGATCAGAACCCTTTGGTTTTTCGAATGAAATATCGCTATATTCCGTTTTTTCCGTGATGACGGGCGTGCTATCAGCTTCGTTTTTTAGAGTGTTGGTTTGGATATTTAAGTTTCCACCGGCTTGAATAAAGCCCGCTTTATTCACAAGCGAAAGGCTTTTTCCAGTACCAGCTGCATTGGTGAAAAATAAATTGCCTTCTGCCATAATAGCGCCAAAATCATTGAGCAAAGCCCCATCAACTTGTAAAGCACCATTGCCCTTTACATAAATTAAACCCGTTTTGCTGTTGGTCACATTGCCCGTCACGCTAAAAGCTAAATCATGACCCGCTGCCAATTGACCGCTATTTTCAAGCTCCCCGGTTTTGATGATAAAATCTCGTGCTGCTAAAACCGATGTGAACTGATCCACCATAACGCTTGGAGCAACAAAAAGAATATCTCCAGTCCCTCCTTCATCGGTAATGGCTTGTAGCCGTGCATGGTGAATATCAAGAACATTGGTGCTTTGAAAATCTAAACCACCATAAATCAGTGTGCTGCCCGAGACATAAATATGATCCGCAGTTAAATATAGCGTTTGCGGCGTGTAAATATGAGAACGATCATTGCTCAAATCCAGTGTGTTTGCTGTCAATCTCACATCCCCCGTAGCAGACAGCACATTCTCAACGCTGATCCCTCCTGATACCGAGGTCAGGGTTGCACTGCCATAGCCAATGACCTGATCATAATAAATGTCGTTGCCAGCAAAAAGTTCAATATTGCCACCACTGATAATATGCCCAACCTTTATACCCTCTTGCGCTGTAGCAAAAAGGGAACCTTTATCATGAAAAACAAGAGCACCTGTAGGGTTTGAAGGGCTCACCTGAGAGTGAACAAAATCTAAACCTGTCATCAGTGTGCCTGCATCAAGACTTCCCACCTTTAAAACGGCATCATCACCCGTCATCAAAGAAGAAAAGTCAACCGCCCCACCATGAATGTCTGCTCTGCCATAGGCTAAAACTTGCCCAAAATGAATGCCGGCATGGGGGTCAACATGAATGGCAACATTGTGATGCGACAGAATTGTTTGGGAAACAGAGAGCCCATTATGAGAAACCAGGGTGATATCTCCTGCTCCATAAACACTTTCAGCAACAATCGCACCTTGACTGCTCTGGAGATCAACATCCCCTTTTATGCCAAGAACAAGGCTGCCAGCTGCTTGCGTGGCTGCCATATCAACCCCACCAGCTAAAAAATGGGCTTGTATATCACCACCGGCATGCGCCCTGAGATTGCCCCCAGCTAAAACAGTGCCACCAATATTAAGCGCTCCATCTGTTTCAAGTGTTACATCAGCGCCTGCGCCTAGCCCTGAAACTTGAAGAGCATGGTGCGAAGAAAGCTCCAAATTGCCCCCCGAGGTAGCTTTTCCGGCAATTGATAAAAGCCCATCCTGGGCATCTACGCTCAAATGACCTTCCGCGCCAACCGTTTCTAACATGACACCTTTTTTTGCTGCAATCGCAATATGCTTTTTGGATGTAATGTTCTCTGCATGAAGGGTATCGCTTTTTGATTGAAGAACAACACCCCCATGACCAAAAACATTCTTCAACGAGATTTTTCCGTCAGCAGAAAGATGCAACTGCCCCGCATTCGCTGCCATATCATGGCGCATGCGAACCCCAACTCCTTGTTCTGTTGCCACAAGTTTTATTCTGTCCGCCTGTAGAGCCCCCAAAGCAGAACCATCTATCGCATATTCCGGTTTACCGGTAATATCGGTCAGTTCTTTCATTTCCCGTGAAGCATAATCAAAGTGACCCGTCCCTGCTGTCACACCAATTTCTCTGCCCGCAACAGCTCCTTCAAAATGCACTGTGCGTGAGACAATATCGACAATATCAACAGCCCCTTGGCCTGAGAAAAAATTGGCTCCCTTGGCGCCAAAGGTAATATCCCCACCTCGCACCTCAAAGCCTTTCAAAAAACCGCTCGCATCAATTTCGGGAACACCTGTGGTTAAAGTCGCATGGGGCGTATTGATAAAGCCACAACCATCACAGCTTATCCCATTGGGATTGGCTATAATCACATCGGCTGGGCTCCCAAAAACCTCTCCTGGACCATGAAGCGCACTGCGCTTGCTGCTGGTCACTTCATTTAAAATCACTTTCGCCGAAC
>NZ_JBHIQC010000031.1:0-10409 GCF_042196385.1 Bartonella sp. AP150HLJHH
GGCTGCTGGGGGCGTTGCCGCTGCCCTTGCCGGTGGCAATGTTGATGCCGGCGCTGATGCCGCAGGTAATGCCGCTGCAAATAACTACCTCAGCAGTGCGCAACAAGCTCAGATGGAAAAGGAATTAAAGGAGTGTCCTGACCTTTTATGTCAAGCAAAAGTGACTGCGAAATGGTCTGCTATTAGTTGGGGGCAAAATGCAAGCTTTGGGGCTGGTATAGTAGCTGGTGTACCGGCTGAAGTATACGGTACGGTTGATGGTTTTTTGCAAATAATCAGTTCTCCTACGGTTGGTGACTTGATACAAATAGCCAAAAATTCCAAAGAGATTTTGAAAGCGCTCAAAGATTTCTTCACCAGTGGTAAGGTTTTGGCTACCCTTGGGCATGCCTTTGCACAGCCCTATGTAGATCGCATTAATAAAATGGAGGAGGAATATGAGCGAGCCGGTGCCGGTGGTTCCTTTAATGCTGGTCTTGAATTTGGAAAATTATTGACTGAAGTAGCAACGCTGTTTTTGGGAGGAGCTGGAACAGCCAAGGGAGCCATAAAGCTTGGCGAAAAGGCTCTGGCTAAATTCGCTGCTAAGACTGAAGCAGCAGCTGCAAAAGCAGAAAAGGAAGTTGTTCAATCAGTTGGAAAAATTGGCTCTGAAGACAGTGCCAAAGGCGAAAAGATCAAAGATCCGCAGACAGGAAATAAAAACAGAGAACATCATGACAAAAAACGTGATAAGGACAAGCAAGAATTAGAAAACAAGGAAGAATGTACGGTATGCCAAAAAGAACCCTCGTTTAAGGCTGAGGTGAAGGGAGCTGAGTTTGAGAGTGATATGTTTGGAAGAAAACCACTTGAAAAAAGATCTCGTCCTGATCTTCTTTATATAGAAAATGGTGAATTAAAAATTAGAGAAACAAAAACAGGTGATTCCAAGCTTACAGAAAATCAAAAAATTTTGAAAGAAGCCTATAAAACAGGAGATGCAAAACCCACGGGAGATGTTATTAGAGAGTTTCTTGAGGAACACAAAGAAAAGCTAAATAAATATCAGGAAGAACTCAAAGAATTTATAGACGAAAAGAAACCAACTCAGAAACAACTGGATGATTTTAAGAAAGATTGGGCTAAAAACCAATTAGGTAGGGAGTGGGGAAGACCTATCGAATATGAAATTAGCCGTCATACAGGTCGTTTAGAAGAACTTGTACAGGGACAATAAATGAAGATACAAACCAAAGACGTAACAGAAATTTTAAAAATACTGGGCTGGGAACCCTATCGCGATGAAGTGGGAGACACTTTCGCGCATTATCATCTTCCTGACCGCATTGTGGGCATAGGCTATGATATAAAAAATTATGGAGAGAGCGGCAAAGAGTTCCGGTTATCGGCTAAACTCACTACTGCTTCCTATTGCCTTGCTCGGGAATATTCTAGAGGTGAAAAATCACAGCGTAAATATGAAGATGTGCTGTTTTACGCGAAGGAGGATTTTAATGTTAAACCTTCAGATCTTTCCGAAAGCCATATTAAGGACGCTCTAAATAGAGTGATTGCATGGGCGCAAGCACAGGATATTGAAAAAAAGTTGTGCGAGGAAGCTACTAATCATTCTGCCGTTGCACAAGCATTACTTGGTGATATGGAGGCTTTAAGGAGTGATAGATCTACCCCAAAACTATCTGTGCCAGAATTTGCAGATTATAAAACAATGACATCGGATGATCGCCTGCTTTTTTTTGCACAGGCCTATAAAAATGGGGAATTAGACGATATTCTAATGCGTAAAAAGCCAAAAAAGCAACAGATGAGTCTCACAGCAGCAATGCGCGTTCTTAAAACACAAGGGTGGTTTTCTACGGAGCCTAGAAAAATGTGGTTGGTTTTGCCCGACCGCTTTATTCAATTTGATTTTGGTTTTATACGTCTTCATGATAATTACAATGTCCGTATTGAAGCTGAAATATCTAATGAAATTATTTCTGTAGCTTGTAAATATATTCACTATAGTGGGGAGTATCGGTGCATATCACCTACAAATACTTATAATTCTTTTAACACGATTGGGGGGGGGATTTTTAGTGGTTTTGATAAAGGCATTGATATTTGTGTAGAGACATTAGATGAGAAAGAGCTTATCAAAATCTCTGAGCGAATAATACAATGGGCACGTGCCCAAGATTTACAAGCATCAATAGAAAGCAAAACACGTGTTCAAAAGTATAGCTACAATATACGTATAGTCTGGCATTTAGCTTGTTTAGCATTGACAGGTCAAATTGATATCCTGAAATCTTATCAAAATTTTTTAGAAGCCGGTACGATTTCTGGACATTTAGAAGACCGTGAAGTGGAGAAGTATGTTAATCACGCAGTTCAATTTGCTGAAGAGCATCTGAAAATCTTTAATGAGCGAAAAGCCATAGATGATCGTCTTAGTTTGCAAGATTTGTCTTTTCTTAATACAGTTTCTGAAGACTTAAAAAGGATGGGGTGGACAGTTTATCGCGATAAGAACTATGATCGCAATGCTTATTTTGTAAGTAAAGACCGTATCATCAATATAATGTACAGTCTTCAAAGTGATGAAGAAGAGCCGATTGTTGTATTTAAGGCTTCGCTTTCAACACTTGGCTTTTCTACTGCTCATAGAGAGATGTTTCCTAGATTGCCCCAATATATAGCTCTCAAAGAGGCAGAAGAATTTTATACAGTTTCTAGTACTGAATTGGATGAAGGCAAGCTAAAGGAGATTTGTACAGATATACTTGAGTGGGCTGATCGGCAAAATGTCAATCAAATCATCTATGATTATGCCGCTTTGCCAACAAACAGTGAAGCTCACCTTGTGGCACGTCACTTTATAGCACTCATTCTGATTGGTGATATTGAAAAGCTCAAATTTTATAAGGAAAGTTTCAGGGCAAAGAACCATCTAGGCTTTGTGGAAGGTATCACGAAATATACGATTGACAACTCTCTTACTCTTGCACGGGGTTATCGAGCAGGTTTTCCGAAAAATGCACCGATTTTAAGCTTGGATGCGCAAACAGCATCTGTTGCTTCTAAAACAACTTCTGTTGAAGTGGCAGAAGAAGTAAATGAAGCGGATGATACTGATGATCGTCTCACCATGGAAAGTGCTCATGCACTTTTAAAAATCCTAGGCTGGTCAACCGAGAAAATCAATGAGAATGATTATATGGCAAGCTATCAATTGGCTGATCGTGAAGTAGATATTCTTTATAACGACGAAATTGCCAAAGACTACCCGCAATTTGATAGCGCCTTTATGATTAGCACGGGCATTCTTTCCACCGCTTGTAAATTCATTGATCCTACCCACACGGAAGATATTCCAGATATACAGCTTAATTTTGAAGCCAAGGGATTAGAAATCTTTGAACCAGAAGTTACTGCGGATCGCTTAAAGCAAGCACTTGATGATGCGCTAGAATGGTCAGTCAAAGACATTGACCTTTCTAAAAGACTTCGCTCTGATTATGGTATAGCTCCTTGGGAAAAAGGCGCCACGTCTACGGATTATGCTTTACTTCATCTTGGCGCTCTTGCTTTATTGGGTGATGTTGAAGCCTTGCAATCTTATCAGAAAAGCTTTACGGCAGGTGATCACCTAGGCTTTGACGAGAGCATCAACAAAACCCACCTTGAACGTGCATTAGCTTTAGCCAAAGAAGTAGCAAAGGTGAAGCAAGTGAGCTACGCTTTGATTGAATGGGTAGCAAAAGATTTTGATAGTCACTTAGAGCTTTCTAGCGAGGAATAACCTCCTTCTTGGAAGGAGAGTTTGTTAAGTCTATTTAGAACAAAGAATACATTGATTATTTTGAAAAAATCGAGGGGCTTATGAATCATGAAATGGATAAAGAAAAAAATTATGGGAGCAGCTGAACCTGTGGAATTTAAAGGTAAAAAAGTTTATCAGGGAGATGAGCTGTTTGAGCCTGAAACAGTTTCTTCTTGGAAAGAAAAAGGACAGATAGTAACAGGTACAAATGTGGAAAGAATGGTATCAGGAAGAGCTCCTATTGGAGTCGATTGTAGGCCTATTATGTTATATCCTATGACACAAGAAGGTCCTATGGCTGAGGTTCTCTACTCATTTTATCAAGACAAGAGTTTTGTTGCGCCTATGAAGCCAAAGGAAAATTTTATCAGAAAAGTTATTTGTTGGATTTCAAAAAAAGACTCCTCAGCAAGAAAAAAGAAAAAGTAATTATTGCAAATATTGGAGTAATGACACTAAAAGGCGCTCTCTAAGCTTTAATGATCATCCCCTTTAATTATATCATATATTGTAAATGCGAGATGATTGCACAGAGACAAATGAGAAAAGAGCTCCTTCAAGAAAACATCCTTTATATTCTATCAATGTAATCCAAATTCCATTGGCTATAGTAGAGAATATTGATCAGTAGAAACACTCATTATGAGTAAAAACACACTGTGACTTATGGAGAAAAATTTATGAAAAGTTATACTTTATCGGATGTTGCACAATATATTGATATGCATAGTCATGCTATTAATTTTGGTACTAAAGATAATGCCCCTGATGATGTACGGATTAAAACAGCTGAGAACACTCTCGATTTACAATTTACCTCTTCCTATAAGGGTTTTTTAAAAAATTATGGAGGCGGAGAAGTTGGAGGTGAAGAAATATTCAGTATTTATGAAATCTGTGCAGGTATTCCTGCTGGTGATATTGTTTACCGAAATTTGCTTGATAGAAGAGATGGCTTTACGGACCCCAAACAACTTGTTATCTGCACAACTGATTTTGGTGAAACCTTTTATTTTGATTATACGCAGTTTCGGGATGGTGAATGCCCACTCTATCTCAAGTATACATCTGAAGATTCCGAATATTACGCAAGTAATTTTTATGAATTTCTCTGTAAAAGAATTAAAGAGTATGCAGGGGAAAATTCATGAAAACCTATACCTTAGATGATGTTATACAACTAGTTGATAATAGGATAATTGCGATTTATTGCCTGTTATGAAAACATCTCAATAGAAACTGACAATTATAGAGATGAGAAAAATACCTTTTAATAGACCTATGTCAGTGTTGTCAGTTCTTTTTAGCCCCTATGGCATTTTTTTAAATGAGAAAAAATTAAAAACATTATATTTCAATATGTTATTATTTTAATAACACAACTCATATCAATAGTACAATCTTTAAAGATAACCAATGATGTGAGTTGATTAAAACTTGTCAGTTTGTGTCAGTAAATTGAACTGATAACTAGATTATTTTAGTGAGTAATTAGTGCGTGTCTTATGAAAAGCGTATGAAAGTAAAAACTGATTACGTTATCAAAATCCCTTTTATGAATTTTTATAAGTTCATTTGAATAGATAAACTTATGATTTTAGAGAATGATTACAACGTGCTTTATGAAAAGCATATGATCCTTTAAGCCTTTCAAAAGATAGCTTGTAACTCATAAGAAATGCTATCAAGACCATTATGGTTATGAGTTTTGGAGGTTTAGGGGTTTTTGGGGGTTTTGGAGGTGCTTTTTACGCCCCCCCTTTACATATTTTTCAATAAAAAATAAAAGTCATTATATTTCAATATATTAGCATTTTAGAGATACAATCTATATTAAAACACAACCTATAAATACAACCAACGGTATATTTTTGAAGGTATTTTGAGGGTGTGAGAAACCTTCAAAACCTATAAGTAATATAAGAAAATGAATATATATAACTCTCTTTAAATAAAGCTTTTGAAAACAATAAAGCACTCATTTTAGATTACGGTATAATCTTTTAAAGGCAATGTAAAAAATCTAATTCACTTTAAGATGGGATTTCTTATAAGCCTTAAAGCAATCCAAAGTACAGTGTTAAAAAGTGCAAATGCTCTTTTTTAGAATAACGCATATAAACACTCCTTTTAGAGATTGTATGTAAGCAATGTATAAAGGGGGTATAGGAACCTATAGCTATAAGACCTTATACCCCTTGTAAGGTTATCACACTCATTATGTGAGCATGCTTTAATAAGCTTATTCAGTTTCTCTTATTTCTAATTTTGGTAAGTTCTTAACAATCTTCATTGTTTCTAAACTTACGGTAATAACCCTTTGAAATAACTCTAGAGGGTAGGCAGGGTTGCCAACGGTTTCAACAGCATAGCGATTGGCATCATTCACAATACCACTCTTTTTATCAGTCTTAACACATTGACGCCCCATAACCCATTCAAGAGCGGGCTTGCCATTAACGATATACTCATAAGCTTCAAGAGGGATATCTGTTATTGTGATATTGCTATTGTAAAAAACAGTTGATTTATCCTTTTCCTTACTATTCTTAATTTTTGCGAATTTCATTTCAGTTACATAATAAAACTTTTCGGGATTAGAGATCTCTGTCTGTTTTGGATTACCCTTTTTAAAGGTTACTGGATAAGGTTTTACATCTTCATAATTCACATGCAAATGACCCAGTTCACGTCCTGCTGTCACAAACTTCCAAAAATCATCAGCATTTTTTACACACGGGATACGAGGCAATTCTTTAGAGAGGTTATCAGCATAACGAGAGCGGTAATCTTCCGAATGCAAAATTCCATAAACGTAATAGAATAAATCATCTTTCGTGATAGTTTCATTAGGATAAGCGGCTTTAAAATGTTCTAACCCTTCATTCGTAATGGCATCACGCTTTTGTAAACTAGCTGTTTTACTTTCTTCTGTAAATAAATAGGATTGTTTCTTGTTTTTATCTTTTGAGATCGTGCTATCTTTGTAAATATAGCGCGGAAAGCATTGACTAGTATCCATCGCATGAAAATCAGGCACATTTTTAGTCATAAATACAGAAAAACCACACCTTGCTCCTATGCCTGTAATTTGAATTACTTTATTTTCAACCGTTTTCCCCATCGGAAATATACAAGGAATTTTAGCAACCATTTCATTAAAGGCACGATTGTAATAAAGCCATTGCTGTATAAAAGGACGATAAAGGCTTTGAATAAGGCATATATCTTCAAATTCAAAAATCTTTCCTTTAGTTAAATGTTTTTTAAGATTAATACTCCAACTAATTTTGCGTTCATCCGTATTGACGAAATCGTCTACGACATTAGCACGTGTTTTTCGGTCAGTATGTACATAAGTATCATTAAAATGTTCCACTTCGCTATTATAGGAAGCAATCATATTATTCATGTTTTTCTTTAAAACTTCACGGCTGGAGTTATATGCCCAAGCATCACGATTAGTTTTTAGACCACAAGAATAAATCTCAAACAGTTTTTTATCATAAGGTTTCTTATCACCTAGAGCTAAGAATGTTTCAAAACTGTCATCACGTTGATTTATCCAATCACCATGTTTATCTGGTGTAATCATTTGCCAGCTTTGTTTACGTGTAATACCACCAACACTACCAAAGTATTCAAGAGCTGTAAGTTTTTCTTTTATCGTACGATTATTACCAATATCATGATAGTAAATTTTACATTCTTCAGAAACATTGGGATTTTTGATAAATAAGGTTACGGCAATACCAGTCATACTACCACTACCAAAAACATTTTCTCCTTCTTGAGCTTTTCCATCGCTTAACATATTTTTACGGATATCCCCCCGTAAATTAAGTACATAAATGCTCGTAAATTCGTTGGCTAAAGATTTTCGTAAACCATCCATTGTCGACTTTTCTATATAACCAGATCCAGAAACAAAGCCGATTACCCCAGCATTATCAATACGATCACTAGCCCAGCGTATAGCACGAATATAACTATCGTAAAGTGCTTGCATATTGATTGATTCAGATTGAGCAGCATAGGTTTCACGAATACGGTCATTTAATATGGGATAAGGGGTATTCTTTGCATTGTCATTAGCACTTTTTTGACCTGTTGAATAGGGAGGATTGCCAAAGATAACTTCGATATTTAGATTTTTCTGGTGTTCTAAATATTCACTGTTTTCTTTGAATAATTTTTGCAGAAGGTTCTTTTCTTCAAGCATCTGAAACGTATCAGTCAAACCAATATGCTTGAAAGGGATATACTCACCTTTCATCAAACTATGATAAGTCGATTCAATGTTAATCGCTGCTATGTAATAGGCAAGCAAAACAATCTCATTGGCGTGGATATCATGACGGAACTTATATTCCATATCCTCTGGTTTGATGAGATTGGATTGTAAAAGCCGTGTAATAAAGGTTCCCGTTCCAGTGAAAGGGTCAAGAATAGAAACACCCCGTGACCCCAAGCTTTTTCCAAACTCATTACGCAACACATCATCAACAGAATGAATGATAAAATCAACAACCTCAACGGGTGTATAAACAATCCCAAGCTTATCCGTGGTTTTCTTAAATGCCTTGGCAAAAAAACTTTCATAAAGTTTGATAATAAGATTCTGTTTTGCATGCGTTTCGGTGATACCTGCTGTACAGAATGTGACACTTTTGTAAAATTTATCAAGATCTTTCGTTTTCTCTTCGATATTGGTTTTATCCAGTTCCGTTAAGATCTTATCCATTGCTTGCGAAATGGCATTGTTCTGTACAAATTCATTGCCTTCAAACAAGGCTTCAAACACGGGACGCGTGACAAGATGTTGTGCAAGCATCTCAATGGCTTCCTCTTGTTTGATTTCACTGTTGACGTTGTTCTTTAATTCCTTATGGAATGCATCAAAGGCGTGAAAGGCTTCACTCTTTTCATCGGAAATCATATCTTTAAGATGATTGATATGGTTTTGAGCAATCTCAGCAACATTGTTCGCCCATATGCCCCAATAATCCGTGATTTTAAAACTATCCAGAAAAATGGCTTTGACAAAATCAAAAAATTCAGAACGGGGGAATAAGTCTTCTTGTCCTCCAGATACCGATTGAGATTTGCTTTCTGCTGTTCCAATGACACGTCCAGAACTTTCTGCTTTTGATGGTATCGAGATCTCATCAACCGTTGTGGTGAGTTCTTGTAATTCATTGGCACGCTTAATCTCTATAATCTCAATCGTATGGCTGCTATCTTGTCCTAAAGACATTTGATTAATCGTCCGAGCAAGCCTTTCATCATGAGAATGTAAAGCATGCAAAACTTGCCAAACAACACGGTATCTCTTATTGTTTTTTAAAGCCTTTTTGGCTTCTAAGTGTGAAGGAATGATAATGGGTAAAATGATATAGCCCGTTTTTTTATTTGGAGCACGGCGCATCACACGCCCTACCGCCTGTATCACATCCACTTGGCTATTGCGCGGGTGTAAGAACATGATCGCATCAAGAGCAGGGACGTCAATTCCTTCAGACAGACACCGAACATTGCTTAAAATCCGACAAACATTTTGACCCGCATCTTCTTTAAGCCAATCCAGTTCCTCATTGCGTTTTTTGACACTTTGCGTTCCGTCAATATGTCTTACTTCACAGTTTAGAAAGGGAACGGTTTGAAGGAAATCATCAATATGAGATTTGATAATTTTATTAAAGAGCTTTGTTATATATTGAGAGGTGTTAATGTCTTTGCAAAAAGCTAAAGCACATTGCATGGGCTCTGTATCATCATCATCAACAGCCGCTTGCTTATCTATTTTGGTAAGTGCTCTATAACAGCCAATAATTTTTGCCGCATCATCTAAATCAATTTCACGGTTTTCATTGGCAATAATCTCCTGTATGGCTGGTGTGATATAGGTTTCATTAATGCCTAAGACCACAATTTTGTAAGGGGTTAACAGTTCATTATCAACAGCTTCTGCGAAGGTATAATGATGGAGTTGTTTTCCAAAAAGTGCTTCATCATCCATAGAGGCGAGAACGGCATTGATCTCATCAGCGTGCCTTTTAGCAGTGTCACTAAAGATACGAGGCGTTGCTGTCATATACAGACGTTTTTTACCTCGAATAATGCTGTTATCATGAACCTTGATAAATTCAGATTCATTGTCTTCACTTCCCAATGAAGCCCCAGTTGTTCTATGCGCTTCATCACAAATGATCAAATCAAATTCGGGTAAACCATGCTCTTTTTGTGCATCCGAAATCACTTGGATAGAATGATAGGTTGAAAAGATAACCGTCATTGCATTTGCTAGGTTTTCACGAGCTTCTTTGGCAAGGGCTTTTGCATCTGTTGTAGCAGGGAGAACAAGATCTGAGGTTTCCATGCCAACAATATCATCTTGGTTTTTACGACGCTTGCCTACTTTTGTATCTGAACACACCGCAAAGGAACGCAAGGGCACTTGTGCATCGGCTGTCCATTCACGGATCGTTTGCGAGACTAAAGCAAGAGAAGGCACCAGAAACAACACACGCTTGCCTTTTCCTGCTATGTGTTCTGCTATCTTAAGGCTTGTGAAAGTCTTCCCCGTTCCACATGCCATAAT
>NZ_JBHIQC010000032.1:0-10174 GCF_042196385.1 Bartonella sp. AP150HLJHH
TCTTTATCCGAGAAACCACCGCATTATGTGAAACACCCATCTTCTTCGCAAACGCACGAACCGATAGACCCTTACGCTTCTTCTTATTCATAGTTGCTCCATTTTGAATGGTTTATACGAATTATTGTACACTTTAATTATTGACAAAGTTTTATTTTTCGTGTACATAAAATATATGAAGATAGTGTGGGATGAACCAAAAAGAGCTTTAAACATTGATAAACATAAGCTTGATTTTGCTGATGTTATTTACTTTGACTGGGAACATGCTCTTATTGATGCAACACATTCAAACCGCATGAAGGCTATTGGACATTTTGCTGATGGCACAACAGTTATTGTTTTTGCAAAGCTTGGCAATGAAGCGATATCCATTATCAGTTTTCGTCAAGCGAATAAAAAAGAAAGAGAGGTTTTCAATGACTATCAAAAAAACCTTTGAAACAGAATGTGGCTACACAAAAGAAGATTGGGACGCTGTGGATTCCCCACCACTAACAGATGAAGAACTTGCACGCTTAAAGCCAGCTAAAGACGTTTTACCAGCCTCCTTTTTTAAGTATGTAACAGAAGAACGCCGTAAACGTGGGCGTCCACCCGTTGAATCTCCTAAACAAGCGGTTACTCTCCGTCTCGACCCAAATGTTATTGCCTCTTTTAAAAAACAAGGAAAAGACTGGCGAACACGTATGGGTGAAGTCTTAAAAAAAGCAAGTGGCAGCTAAACCAACCACCTCCCCATTGTTGATAACGGGGAGGAGAGATGTGTCTTAATCTAAGCAGCTTTTACGACAGATCTTTCTAAGACTTGTTTTGCTTCTTTAATGAGAGCTTTGTATTTTCTGTTTTCTTCATCTACTCTGAAGGCATCAAGAAGACGAACATGAATTGGACCCAGAAGATACAAAACTTTTTCACCAGCGTTCATACCTTCCCAATAACTTGGCAAATCAAAGCGTGTATCATTATCATAATCAACAGATTGGCTTTTTAGTTTCTTCTCGCACTCAATAAAGTAACGGCGTGCTTGACGTCCTTTCTCATTACGTTCCACCATTGAGAGCTCTTTCGCCATGTCTAAAGTGATGTGGTATTCTGTACTTGGACGACCGCCTTTAGGTTTTACTAAATTTTTAGTAAAACTCACAAAGCCTTGATTTTCTTGAAAGGTATTAGGTTTCGCTAAAATTTTAGCGAAACTTATAAAGTCCTTATTTTCTAGGAAACCATACTCCTCAATGCGATTTTTTATCCAATTTCTAAATTCGGATTTGACTTCTAAAAACGTATGCAACTCGCGTGCATTGACAGTTTGAACTGTTTCTTTTCCAATAGTTTGTTCTGTAATTTTAATAAGAGTGTTCATGATGAATTCCTTGTTACTTAATATGTTTTCATTGACATTCTAAAAGAGTGCCGGGTGCTGAAAACACGGTAACAAGTCCGTCGTTACGCTTTCCCCATGAAGGTATTGTATAGCATAACTGCACCCGACAAGATCGTTATATGCTACAGCATATAACGAGTCAAAATCTTTAATGTCTAGAAGATTAGTTATTTCGGCAACTAATCCGCTTGTTATCAAGGTGTTTTCAGGCACCTAATTCGATTATTCATATTGCTGTAATAATGTCAAGCGGCTTCCGATAATTTTTTGATCTCTTTATTGATCTCATCTATAAGAGGTTCGTAATTGAGAACGCTTTTCGGAATAGCACCACCGTAAACCCATGCTTTCACTTGCGCTTTGGTGCTAAAATCTGCCTTTTCTGGTATGGTGTAATACTGACCACCGTCAAACTTTTCACACTCTCTTGTGCCGTCTTCATATTCGTAGAGGTTGTAAAAATACTCCTCTGCTCCGTCCCCCCAAGGAACATAACCAACAGCTGTTGCAACAAACTCTTTTTGCATTGGTTGTTTACGCTTTTTTAAGAATAGGTCTTTTAATATTCTCATGTTTTTAGTCCATAATTTTACCAATTGGTCTATTTACTTAAAATTTGACCGTACAGAGCGTTTTATATTGCGGATATGGTTTTTTAATAATAAAATCTTTAAATCGCTTTGTACGGTACCTTTTTGTCGATTTAAACACATACCTAATCGTAAAATGATCAGCACTTTTCACTAGTTTGCTGTGGACCAAAGCGTTTCATTATCCCACCAATGCCATTTAAAGTCTCTTCAAGCTCTTGCTTGTGAACAAGCGTTAGTGGTCTAAAATGCTCTTTCGCTGTTTTTTCTTTGAGTGTTTTCTCACGTGTGTTTTCAATTGCTCTACGTACAGTTTCGGCTTTTGAAAGAAGGGTATTTTCTAGTGTCTGGCAATAAGTTAAAAGCTCTCCACAAGTTGGCATAAATGTTTTTGATATCCCAATTGCTTGACCAGTTACGATATCTTCGACGCCTTTTTTCAGAGCATATGCTGAAATCCGTTCCAGCATCATGCTATAGGATAGAACAACGGCTTTGGAATCTGTGTTCGCAGGGACTCTCATGCTTGAGAGTAGGAAAGAAGCTTGCTCAATTTGCTTAACTGAAGCTTTCACAGAGAGCAACGCTTGTGGAAGATTGCAAGCATCTAAGGTTTGCTCTTCCTCCTGTTTCGTCAATGTATTCCCAGCTTTCAGCGTCAATGGATACCCCAGACTGATCATTTCCATAATCTTCTCCAGATGAGAGATGATCTCTGAGTTCGTTGAAGCCTTCTGCAAGCTGTTCTGTGAAAGTTTTCTGAGTGAATTTTCCATGATAACCACCTAACCGTTTTTCCTGTTCTAATCTTGCTTTTTTCTTTGCTAGCGTTCCGATAGGGCTTGTAACCCAATTGTACCAAGTCCTTTGCCAATCTCGTTTGTTTGCATTTTTACCTAGGTTTGCTATTCAGTAATTTGTGAACCGTTCGAACTCTAACAGCGCCTCATCATGCGTTAATCCTTGATCGATTGCGTATTGCAAATTAGGTTCAAAATCTTCTGGCAATCGACAACCGCGATTAGCTTGCGCTCGTTTTGCTTTTTTGGGAACGTTCTCTTGCTCGTGAATGGGGGGTTGGTTGTCTACACCCGTTGTGATTTGCTCTGATATGGTCTCAACAGCAGCAACCTCTGTTGGTTCGTCAACCAAATCGATTGTTGCTAAACTTTCAGAACCAATTTCTTTTTTTGCTAAAACGATAGTTTTAGTTTTTTTATTATATATGTTTGTATTGTTTGTTATAGCATCACAAGCATCATGCTTAGCATCCTTAAGCATGCTGTTAGCATCATGCTTAATATCACAAGCATCTTTTGTATTTTTATCCCATCTTGCCTTCGCTGCCTTCTGCGCTCTCTCTGAAAACTTATTCAAATTCTCATTAGAGTTGTTGAGTTCCTCTTCAACCTGTAAACTCCATAAACGACCGTCTTCTAAACGTATCAGTTTCTCATCACTCAATAAAAAATCTAGCGCTTTATTAAAAGCTTTTACTGAACAACCAGAAATGCGTGCTAATATAGAGGCATTCTCAAGAATTGGCTGTCTCTTCTTATACATAAGCAATATCAACATCATATAAGTCGATATTTGATGCGACGTCATTCCACTAGCATCAGATACCCAATCAGAAGGAAAACAACGAACCCAAGCTAACTTAGTTGACATATTTCCCCTCCTGTTCTTTATTATTATTTAGATCTTCATTGAAGTTATTGAGTTCCTCCTCAACTTGTGAACTCCACAAACGACCATCTTCTAAACGAATGATGTATCCCTCTTCTAGCAAAACATTCAATGCTGTCTCAAATTTCTTTACTGAATAACCAGTGTAATGAGATAAAACTTTAATATTACAAAAAAGAGGTTCACCAGTACGAAGCATGCGAAATCGCAATCTCATATAGATATTACCTTCTACAGGAGGTAAATAATCGACGACCACCGCCCATTTATCGGCAAACAGTCTCGTCCATGGTATTTTACTGGACATGTATATCCCCTTCTTTCATCAAATATAAAATTGCTAAAGCATCTGCTTCGTTGTCGTCTTTAGGTACATGTCCTTTTGCACATACCGCCTTAATCATTTCTTCTTTTGAGGCGTTGCCTTTTCCTGTCGTCGCCTTCTTAATTGTGCCAACAGGAATGCCTTCATATGGTATCTGATGATGTTCACACCACGCTGTTAAGGTTGCTAGAAAGCCCCCATAAATATGAGAAGCGTCTGTACCCACATGCTGGCGCACCTCTTCAAAATACACCGCGTCAATTTCATCAACAGATCTCTTTAGTTCAGTAAGCCACCGTTTAAAGCATAAATAACGTATACCACCGCCTTCAAAACGGCGTGATTGAAAATCTTCTGTATCGCTTGTTATGTGACCATCAGCACCGCATATCGCCCAGCCTGTCTTGGTCCCTAGATCAAGACATAAAATGGTTTGTGCGTTAGTGATCATAATCCCCCCTTAAGGCTCTACGTATTTATATGTTTGCTATGACAGAGCGTGTTGTGATTGCTTGTCTTGCAAAAATGTTTTTGAAAAAGTATCCTCCCAACGATTCTAAAAAAGTGGGGAGGGGAAAGATGCAAGAATGGATAAAGATATTTCTTACGGGTTTCCTGTCATTTATCGGATCACTTTCAGTAGCGCTTATTTTAAGAAATAAAGACCGTAAAGAAGCCGCTACAATCCGCAAAGATGATTTAGAAACAGCTGCAAAAAAACGAGAAGAAGATAGAGAATGGATAAGCAAGCAATTTGCAGAAAGCCAAGAGCAGACGATAGCCCTTAAAGAGCAAGCGATATCGACAAAAGATCTTGCCAAATGGTCAGAAGAACGTATTAAAATTTTGTTAGATAACAAAAGAGTAGAGGATTTAGAAACGCCACCTTCCATATATACAACTGGACCCCATTTGCCAACAAAAGGCAAGTGGACGCTTCTTTGTTTAAAGATAAAAAACAATGCACAAACTGTCATCCACGTTTTAAATATAAAGCTAAAAGATGGTTCTCGCTTTATTCTTGGATATGGCATTAGATACAAACCGGAAATAAGATTGCGGCAAATGCAATCACCATATGTTAATCCTGATGCCAGACCAACGTCACACACAATATCATCCGGATACTGTGAGAAAGCAAAGGATTTTCGAACGGGACAAGAAATCGATGTTAATATTTCTATAGCTCCCTCAGAAGGCAAACCTTCAAAAATCCTTATTTTTGTAGCAGCACGTGAAGAAGATATAAAAGACCAAGTTACTTTAATCATTACCCATACATCCCCACTGCAACCAGAAACAAAAATGACTGTAACAACACAAACTAGCCTCATAGACTTTAAAAAAGTGGATTAACTCAATTCAGACGCACACTACACGCATCATTTATTAATTTGATTTCTTCTTCTCTTTTTTTGATGAGGTCATCCCTTAAGAAGCCAAGATTACTTTCGACTAAAGCTGTAAACAAAAGTAGCTCATTTAGGCGATGAAAAGATGACAAATCTTGAGAAAAATAATTATCAAACCAAGTTGTAAAAGCTTGCGTAAAGGCAGATGAAAACCATTGATTAAAATCATCGTATGGCAATAACGGAAAATAATTTCTATCATCACGCGCAAAAATATTTTGCAGTATATAGATAAGATAACCTGTTGATGAGGGATCTATGCAACTTTCACATGTCTGATTAGGCGAGCGAACACCATAATATATGTCTTCACGTCCAATCTTATTAACAAGATTAATCAACTTGACCTTGCTTATAGTGATATGTGGGACATCTATCATCTCTGATCTTTCTTCTTTAAGAGTGTGAATCGTGTTGCTGGTGTTCATTATTATCTGTAGGAGCAGCAATAAAAGCAGAACTAGAGCTAGAACTATCCTTCAACTTTTGCAGCTTGAGATAATTTATTACGGAGATAGATCCTCTTTTTTCCCACTTGCAAACAGCTGCTTGAGTTACACCAAGCATTTTCGCCATTTCTGATTGTGTCCAATTAAATTTGCCCCGTATTGACTTAGTCAGATTCTTAAAATCTTCTCGTTGATCCATTTACAAGCTCCAATTATAGCTTTATCTTATTTTATTCATATAATTATAGTTATATAAAGTCAATGAAAATTATCTTTATCAACGATAAAAAAATAAGGTAAGCAGAAGTATGAGTAATAAATCTAATATCATAAGCACATTAAAAAAGATTTTGACCGAGTTTAACTTAACGCAAGAAGATGTAGCCAAACGGCTAAACGTAACACAAGCTTCAGTGTCTAAGTGGTTAAAAGATTCTGATCCACGCGGCTCTAATCGAGATGCCATTTTAGAATTATATAAAGAACTAAAAGGGGATAATCACTTCACAACTTTTGTTCCTCTTATGGGGTATATTGGAGCAGGAACACAGATAGATCCAAGTTTTGAACAAATCCCTGAAGATGGTCTTGAACAAGTAGAAATTCCTTTTGCTTTACCTGATGAGATGGTTGCTTTTGAAGTTAAAGGAGATTCTATGATTCCAGCCTATAAAGATGGAGATATGGTTATCGTAAGACGGCGCCAAATTAAAACAATAGAATCTTTTTTTGGCAAAGAAGCCGTTATTTTAACACATGATAATAAAAGATATATAAAGCAGATTAGCAGGGGAATGAATGGTGAAATAGATCTGCTTTCTTGGAATGCCTTACCTATTAAGAATGTTAAAATTGTGTGGGTTGGAGAGATATTTGCTATTTTGCCAATAAGTTCTTACAGCAAGATGATTCGGACTTATCGCTAATTATCCTCCCCTCTTATTCAGCAAGATATTATAATATTTTTTATAAAAAATATAACTTTTTATAATTTTTTGCTTGCTGTTTTATAATTATAGTTATATAAGTAATTATACAAACCACGCACAAACAATCGCCAAGAGGCGTTAGGGAGGAAAAATTATGGAAAATCCAATTCTTATAAATTCTGATGAAATTTTATTAGTTGTCTATGATGATGATCAAAACATTGGTCGGTCGGGACCACTGGATGAAAGCCAAGTTCTAAAAATTATTGACGAAGCAGATGATGCAATCCAAATCTTTCGCATCAATCCTTCTGAGAATAATTGTGAAGATATCTCTGAAGAAATTGCAGAAGCATATGTAAAAGAAAATATCGAACATCTCCATGAGGAGAGTAAAGTTCATGACTTTGTACTCGAAAGTGATGCTTACCAAGAACTTTTAGACGAGATCGCAGACGAAAAATATAATGATGAGATTTACGGTACTTATGAAGAGCAAAATAAATTACGTCTTTGTGATGTGATTTAAAAATTCTAAAGGGCGCATTTAAAAAGCGCCCCCTTTAATCCCACCAATATGAGGTCTGTAATGGAAAAGCTTCTTGCTACTCAATACAATATTATTCAGCATCAAAAGGTTCAAACTATTAGCGCTCGTGATTTATATACCTTTTTAGAGGTAAAAACCGAGTTTAGAAAGTGGATAACAAACTGTATTAAAGAACTTAGCTTTAGAGAAGATATAGACTTTGTACTTTCTACTAAAGAATTATCAAACTCCTCACGTGGAAATCCTTTTAAAGATTATGCTCTCACTTTAGACACAGCAAAACACATTGCCATTTGTGAACTTGGTCTCAAAGGTAAACAAGTGCGTGAATATTTTCTGAAATGCGAAAAAAAAGCAAATTCAAAAATTGATTATTCAAATCCTGAAACATTAGAAGATTTCTTAAAACATCTAAGGCAGCAAATTAAGCACAATGAAAATGTTGTCACGATGAATGGAGTAAAGCATGCATAATTTTATCACAACATCTGAAAGCAATTTTCAAAACACAACAGTTCAAACGATGTCTAGTCGTGAAATTGCAGAGTTATGCGGTAAGCAACATGCGCATATTATGCGTGATATTCGGCAAATGTTAGGAGAATTATATCCTGAAGGGGGTCAATCCAAATTTGGATCCACCTATTTAGATAAACAGGGTAAGCCCCAAAACTGTTACAACCTCCCTAAGCGTGAATGCCTTATCTTAGTTTCCGGTTACAGCATGACATTACGCGCTAGGATTATAGACCGTTGGCAAGAGTTGGAAAAGCAAGTAGTAACACCACAAATCGACTATTCAAGTCCAAAGGCTATGATTGGCTTTTTGAATTACCTACAAGGTCAAATAGATCAAAAAGACACCATCATTGAAGATTTAACACCAAAAGCCATGGCTCTTGAAAGCTTACAGCGTCATAATGGGCTCTTTGGTCTTACAGAAGCTGCTAAAATACTCGAGATGCAACCAAAACAATTCATTCAATTCTTACAGCAAAAAGGGTGAATTTACAGACGAGCAGCGGGTGGGAATTTGCTACCGTATCAAGATAAAATCCAAAAGCAACTTATGGATTGTCCAACCATCACGCTTCAAACCGCGAGTGGAATAGAAAAAGTCATTCCTTGCGCAAAAATCACAGCAAAAGGAATTGGTGCGCTGTCTCAAGAGCTTAAAAGACAAAGCATGCATTAATTAAGGAATGCAATAATGGAAAAGAAATACGAATTTACTGATAAAATCGATATGATTTATTTGCGTCAATTTTCAAACTTTTTAATTGACAAAATAATATCAGTATGTCTATTGTCGAATCAGGTGCTTGAAAAACACCTTAAATGCATAGCGGATGAATTGCCGAAACAGTTTATTTTCCGCACATTAAAGGCTTTGACTCGTTGTATGTTACACGCATATAATGATCTTGTCGGGTGTAGTTACGCTATACAATACTCTTTATGGGGAAAGCGTAACGACGGACTATGCACCGTGTTTTTCAGCACCCGGCATCCTTTATTGGATGTCAATGAAAAACATCTAACTGCATAGGAGTTCATTATGAACACTCTTATTAAAATTACAGAACAAACAATTGATCAGGAAACAGTTCAAACCGTTAATGCGCGTGACTTGCATACATTTTTGGAAAGCAAACAAGATTTCTCTACTTGGATAAAAAAACGCATCATTGCTTATTCTTTTCTTGAAAGGCAAGATTTTATTCGCTTCCACAAAAAAATGGAAGCAAACAATGCTATAGCAGTAGAATATCATCTCACCTTAGATATGGCGAAAGAGCTTTCCATGGTTGAACGTAATAAGAAAGGACGACAGGCACGTCGTTACTTTATTGAGTGTGAGAAAAAACTAAGAAACCAATCTGTTGATTATGATCGTGATACACGCTTTGATTTGCCAAGCTATTGGGAGGGAATGAACGCTGGTGAAAAAGTTTTATATCTTTTAGGTCCAATTCATGTGCGTCTTCTTGATGCCTTCAGAGTAGATGAAGAAAACAGAAAATATAAAGCTCTCATTAAAGAAGCAAAACAAGTCTTAGAAAGATCTGTCGTAAAAGCTGCTTAGTTTAAAATATGATTTCATTTCCTCGTCTTTTTAGACGGGGAGGTGGTCAATATCACACAGTCTCTAGAAACAGGATTGTAACAACCAACCAACTTTTTAACACAAGCGTGATTCACGCCACGGGGGAATTGCGCTCAAATAGGAGGAAATCAAGATGAGTGAACTAAGTACCACACAAACGGAATTAGTGGAAAAAACGAACGATTGTGAAATCAAACCTACAGCTATGGAGCTTATTTTAGAAAGAGCTTTAGAAAATGATGTCGATATGGATCGTCTCAAGCGTCTTCTTGAATTGCGAGAACAAGAGATAAAACGACAAGAGCGTCAAAACTTTGTCCGTGATCTTTCTGCTATGCAAATGGAATACAAAGATATCGAACAAAACGCCATTAATACACATACTAAAAGCCTCTATACCACGCTTGATAAATGTATTGATTCAATCAAAGAAACTCTTGCAACACATCACTTTGCCTTGTTCTCTCGTATCAAAGAGCAGAGTTCAGACAACGTAACCGTAGAAATGACTTTAAAGCATATATCAGGCAATGAAATATCAACAGAAGGAACATTTCCTTTTGACGCTACAGGGAGCAAAAAATCTAACAGATATGTCTTATAAACAAGCTCAAATCGCTTTGTTTTCTTTGAAAAAAAAGCAACGTTCACAAATGAAAAAAGCACAACAAGAGCAATTAGATGCACCTATACAAGATATTGAATATGCACCAACTCAACAACAAACGGCGGTGTG
>NZ_JBHIQC010000033.1:0-9938 GCF_042196385.1 Bartonella sp. AP150HLJHH
AGATAAGGTTCCTGTGTTTCCGTAAGTATAGAGGAAGAAACCGGTTTGTTTTTCCTCTTCTTTTCCTAAGACAGATGTTCTGATATTGGCTAAAAGCGCGTTTTGTTTAGCCATATCGGTTAATCCACTATAGAAGAGAGCATTTGGCATGACTAAGTAACTGGCCGTTTGTGCTACAGGGACGATCACACTTGGACCAGAACCAGAATCCGTTTCAAGAATTTCTTTATGTAAGCGGAAATCCCAGAAATTTTCATTCTTCTCATCAAAGAGGCTTTGTGCAACATCGGCTGTACCGTGGCTTGACTCTGGTCCATAGGCCGTTAGCGTATATTTATAAGGCAAACGATTTCTTGTGGTATAGCCATTTACGAGTTTGAAAGAGTCTTCTTGTGCTTTTCCAGATACTTGAATGAGCGAGAGGCCACCTATATTGGAAGGATCAGCAGCATTGACTACACTACTTTCATCTCCTGAATCGCTTTTGATATAAACTGTTGTGGAGCCTGAGACATCACCGTGGATCAAAAGTCTATCGGTTTTTTGATCGGCACTTGCTACCCCATCACTCCAAGCAATGTTGAAGTAAATCTTTGCATTACCAGAGGCGTTGTAGACTGTTTGCGTATCTGGTTTACCAGATCCTATATGCAATGTGTGATAATGATCTTCTGTTGGTCCATTAAAGATAATAGAGCTGTTATCGAGATTAAGCGTAGAAATATCGGAACGAGATCTTTGAGCAATATCAAGCAGATTGCCATCAGCATCTTTTTCTTTTGTACTGGTCTTTAGTGTCCATGTTGTCTTGTTTTTTAGATCAAAATGTACATTTCTGTCTTTAGCAATATTCGCTCTGCCTTCTAAAGTTGAATGATCAGCGCTTAATGTGAAGGTGCCATTGGAGATCGCTTTAATATCTTCCTCTTCCCAAAAGCTTTTTTCTTTCGTAAAGAGACCGTCCCCTAATAACACGTCGGCATGGATTCCCGAATTTGTGAGATTAACTGTACCAATTGACAGATCGGCACTATTTTCAATGTTATTTTTAGTGAAAGCTCCAACAAAAATTCCAGTACCATTTTCAGCATGAAGCTCTGCATTGGTTAAATTAATTTCACTGCTTTTACGTTTTTGTGGATCATCTGGATAATCTAGATCAGGATTAGAGAGAGCTATAAATTGCAAACCAGCAACTCCTGCTATCATAGAAGTATTCACGACATCAATATGTCCATTAAATGCCGCCCATAGTGCAACTTTTTTTGCTTCTATTTTATTTTTTATTGTATTCTCTGCTGCTCCAATATAACCATTCGTCATCTTAATTGTGCTATTATTTGCTGCGGTGAGACCAAAATAAAAGTTTTGAATGATTGTTTTACCATTTAATTCGATTGCACTACCAAGTTCCGCAACGTTTACAGCAACGGTTTGTTGTTTACTTTCACCACCAGTTATTGTTAAATCTCCGCTAATGATTTTACTTCCACCGTCTGCATAAAAACCTTCATCGACATTTTGAATGGTTGTTTTGCCCATTAACCTAACTTCACTACCAGAGTCCGATGTCCATATACCAGTGCGTTCGTTGTCGGAGCCTTCAAGTGCTTCACCACCGATTATCGATAAGTTTTCGCTAATGATTTTACCACCGTTAACTGCTCCAAGGCCGTCCAAAGTATTGTTAATTATTGTATCACCATGCAATTGAATTGTGCTGTCATTGCCACTTACAAATGCACCGCTTCCTTTTCCCTCTGTTGTTAGAGCAACATCTGTGGCATCAATATGCCCTCCGTTGATTGCGAATAACGCTGTTTTGTTCGCGGCTACGGATCCTCCCGTCATTATGATCTTAGATCCTGAACCGTCTGCAAGGAGTCCTTCGCCATTAGATGATATAATGTTAGCATTGTTTTTTAAGATAATCGTACTGCTGGTTTCGGCGCTTCCTCCTACATCACGTCCACTAAATGATCCTCCTGAGACCGTTATTGTTGAGTGGTTATTTGCAACTATACTGGCGGCTGCTTGAGTCACTGTTACATCTTTTAAAGTGACGGTACTTTTATCTGCTTTTATTCCAAAGTTCAGTAACGCATCGTCTTTATTATTCGATATCTTCACACCTTCCAGCTTGTTTTCACCGCTGTTACTGTTTAAAAAGCCGGCACCAACTAGAGAAGTTTTAATGGTCCCTCCAGTCATGTTTATTGCGCCACCATCGTTTGTTGTAAGTCCAATTTCACTATTACTAATCGTTGTTCCTTCAAGCAATTCAACTACACTGCCTTCGCCATTAGAAAATACACCAGACGATATATCTTCGTCACCTAGAGATACATCTGTAACATTTAGAGACACATTTGTGGCCGTAATATGTCCACCATTTTCAGCAACCAATGCATTACCTTTCCCCGTGACGGTTCCTCCCGTCATGCTGATGGTGGAGTTTGAACTATTTGCATAGAGTCCAATGTTATCAGATGATGTAATGTTTGCATTGTTGGTTAAAGTGATGGCGCTGCCGTTTTGAGCAGATATTGTTGTATTTTGTGCATGAAATGATCCTCCTGAGGCTGTTATTGTTGAGTGATCATCTGCAACTAAGGCATTGGTTGCTTGCATGACGGTTACATCTTTTAAAGTGACGGTACTTTTATCTGCTTTTATTCCAAAGTTCAGTAACGCATCGTCTTTACTATTCGATATCTTTACACCTTCTAGCTTGTTTTTGCTGTTGTTACTGTTTAAGAAGCCAGCACCAACTAGAGAAGTTTTAATGGCTCCTCCAGTCATCTTGATTGCACCATCGTTTAGTGCTTGAAGCCCGAGTGCACTATTACTAATAGTTGTATTTCCAAGTAATTCAATTACACTGCCTTCACCAACAGAAAATACACCAGACGATATATAGTCGTCACTTGGAGCCACATCTGTGACAGTTAGAGCCACATCTGCAACAGTAATATGTCCACCATTTTCAGCAACCAATGCATTACCTTTCCCCGTGACAGTTCCTCCCGTCATTGTGATGGTGGATTTTGAACCTTCTGCATAGAGTCCAACATTATCAGATGATGTAATGTTTGCATCATTGGTTAAAGTGATAGTGCTGCCGCTTTTAGCAGATATTGTTGTATTTTGTGCATGAAATGATCCTCCCGAGATTGTTATTGTCGAATCATTCTCTGCAAATATACCGGCGGCTGCTTGAGTCACTGTTACATCTTTTAAAGTAACGGTACTTTTATCTGCTTTTATCCCAAAGTTCAGTGGCGTATCGTCTTTATCACTCGATATTGTCACATTTTCTAGTTTGTTTTCATGACTGTTACTGTTTAAGAATCCAGCACCAGCTGCAGAAGCTGTAATGGTTCCTCCAATCATCTTGATTGCGCCATCATTTTGGAATGCAAGCCCGATTGCACTACCACTAATTGTGGTCTTTCCAAGCAATTCAATTACACTATTTGCGCCATTAGAAAATACACCAAATGACTTATCGCTATCATTTGTTTTTAGGGTAACATCTGTAACAGTAATATGACCACCATCTTCAGCAACCAAAGCACTCGCTTTTCCCGTGACGTTTCCTTCTATCATTGTGATGGAGGAGTTTGAATCTTTAGCATATAATCCAACATCATCAGATGATGTAATTTTTGCACCGTTTGTTAAAGTGATGGCGCTGCCGTTTTGAGCAGATATTGTTGCATTTTGTGCATGAAATGATCCTCCCGAGATTGTTATTGTCGAATCATGATCTGCAAATATACCAGCGGCTGCTTGAGTCACTGTTACATCTTTTAAAGTGACGGTACCTTTATCTGCTTTTATTCCAAAGTTCAGTGGCGCATCGTCTTTACCACTCGATATTGTCACATTTTCTAGTTTGTTTTCACGGCTGTTACTGTTTAAGAAGCCAGCACCAGCTGCAGAAGCTGTAATGGTTCCCCCAGTCATCTTGATTACACCACCGTTTTGTGCTTGAAGCCCGATTGCACTATCACTAATCGTTGTCTTTCCAAGTAATTCAATCATGCTACCAAGGTCATCAGAAGCTACACCAAGTCCATCACCATTTGTTTTTAGGGTGACATCTGTAACAGTAATATGGCCACCGTATGTTGTCGTTACTGCTTCCTCTTTCGCTGTAATGCTCCCTCCTGTCATTTCGATGATGGACTTTGAACCTTCCGCATAGAGTCCAGCATCGTTATATGATGTAATTTTTGCACCGCCAGTTAAAGTGATGTTGCCGCCGTTTTGAGCAAATATTGCTGCTTTTTCTGCATCAAATGATCCTCCTAAGACTTTTACTGTGGAATCATATGCATCTATGGCAGTTTGTGCTTGCGTCACTGTTACATTATTTAAAGTGACATTACTGTTAGTTGCTTTGATTCCATTGATTAGTGGCGCATCATCTTTCCCACTTGATGTCACTACATCTTTCAGTTCGTTTTCTTTGCTCTTGCTATCTAAAAAGAATGCACCAACTTTGGACGCTGTAATGCTTCCCCCAGTCATTGCGATTGCGCCACTTTCTTGTGTTTTTAACCCGATTGTCGCATCATTGATCTTTGTATCAGATAATTCAATCACACTGTTTTCACCTTGAGACAATGCGCCGAATCCACTCTCAATTTTAGTATCCTTATTATATGCAGGGTTATCCCCTTCTGTAGTAGGTGCACTTGTGGTATCTTCCTTAGCTGTTAGAGTACCACCCGTGACTTTAATATGACCACCATCGTTTGTATACAATGCTGCGTCTTTTCCAGTTACGCTTCCCCCAGTCATTTTTATGGTGGTATTTTCATCATCGGCATGGAGTCCGTTACCATTAGATGAGGTAATGTTAGTACCGCCATCTACAGTAATGGTGGTGCCGCCCATAGCATATACGCCATCCATTTTACCTTCGAATGATCCTCCGGATACTATAACTTGAGAAACGACATCCGCAAGTATACCAGTTTCTGCTTGCTTAACTGTTACATTTTCTAAAGTGATAAAACTTTCGTTGTTTATTTCTATTCCAAGGAGTGATGATGCTTCATTTTTATTATCTGATATCACTACATTTTGTAGTATATTTCTACTATTCTTACTATCATCAATATAAACACCAGTTTGAGAAGCTGTAATGTTCCCCCCAGTCAGGTTGATGTTAGCGCCGTCTTTTACAGAAATACCAAAACGAACATCAGAATCAGTGCCTTGAATATTTAAGCCATTTAATTCAAGCGCACTGTTAGCACCTTCAACTGTTACAACATATTTATCGCTACCTGTGTCTGTATTTGTGTTTTTATTTCCAGTTACAGTTACAGTACTGCCGGTGATTTTTCCTTTGTCTTTTACATAAATAGTCTCGTACGTTTTTCCGGATATATCTTTTTCTTCGTTGGCAACGTCAAGAGTTTCAGCATGTGCAGTGAACTGGATGTTGAATAGGATGATAGCAGCCGCAGCCGTGCATGATAAAAGGGATGTTTTATACACCAGTATTCTCCTTATGAGAGCCCCCAAATATTCATTTCCCCGCAAACTTCATAAGAAGAAGTGAAAATGGATAGTTGTTATTAATTTCGATAATTGTCTTTATTTGGTAAGATATTTTTGGTTTTTTGTCAAAATTAAAAAACAAATGATATTAAATTTGTATTAATTTATATTTAACACACAATGTGTTTGTAATTATTTGTATTATATAATTAAATTTATTGTAAATCTATATTATAGAAATTATAAATATTATTATAATACTTACATAAGTTATATTATTTTTTTATAAAGTAATAATAGTATTTTCTGTAATACTTCTGCATTTTTATAACTTGTCAAAGTAAGTGATGACGGTAATAATCAAACACTATTGCTAGCACTTTTGATTAGTTATACCTTATTTATCATAATATTCTAATATATTTGATCTTGATATCCAAAGGAGTTGGGTGCTCTAGTATAAGAATACATTTTTTCTCCTGTTGGGGATATTTTAATAGTATACGACTAAGTTTTTATAAGCTGTTGATGTATCGATGACATTTGAAAGAGCCAGAGCCCAAGCTTATAAATCTTAATCAATGAAGATGCTTCAAGTTGAAGGCTTGAAATCAACAGTGCTTTTATATCATCAAAGTGCACCTTCATTGAAGGATTATTGCTTTTGTTATTTCGAATTTTTGACATATTTTTGACAATAAAATCTAAAAAATTGTCTCTGAGGAATTTTTTAATATAAAAAATATGTAACGTTTTTATGGTGATAGGTTTATGAGATATAAAGTTGAAGTGGTAATCACCGTGATTGCTTTTACTCTCTCTGGTTGTTTTAATCTTGATTCTGAAAAAATAAAAAGAGACAAGAGGCTTCATCATGATGCATTCATGGATTGGTCGATGAAAGAAAAGTCTCTTACAAAAAATTATACTGCTATCATTATGGCTGATCCGCAACCGTGGCGTTTAAACTCTGGTGATGCCAATGGAATATCAAACAGAGAGCCATGGTTAAAGATAAATGAGCAGGTTGCTGGTGTGATAAAAGCGCACAAAGCTGCATTCCATATTGTCAATGGTGATCTGACGGAGTTTGGACAACAAAAAAACTATGATGATTATGAAAATGTTTATAAAACTCTTGGAGCACCTGTCTATGAGGGGCTAGGGAATCACGATTATGCCAATAATGTTGGTAATTGTACAAATCCTCAAGAATTCAGCTTTTACAAAGATGCTTGTGCTATAAGTGCAGTTTCAAGAATGGTATCGGAAATCAAAAAATACCGTAGTCAATTATCGCATTTCAATGCAGATGTTACTGAAAGCTTGGTTCCCATTTCGGGTGGAAATATTCGCTCGATAAGGGGGAGTTTGAGTTATTCTTGGGATTATGGAGATGTTCACTATGTGCAGCTTCACAATTATCCAAGCTATACGGTTGGTTTGAAGGGGCAGTCTACAGAAGTGCAAATCAATAAATCTTTAGATTGGCTTAGGAACGATTTAGCTGCTGCTGATGCAAGAGGTAAAGTGACAATCATTAATTTTCATGATGCGCGTGCTGCTTCCATTGATGGTGAATCCTTTTTTATTCGTAAAAAGAATGCTAAAGATTTGTCGGTCTTTAAGTCAATTATTACCTCTCATAATGTTAAAGCAATCTTCGTGGGTCACACGCATTATCAGTCTTATTGCCGTGCGAAAAATGATAAGGTTTTTGGAAATATCCCTATCTATACAGCTGGTGCGCTTTTTAATGGAGATTATTACCTCATAGATGTGAAAGGCAAGACCATTCACGTTAAAGCCTATAATGGAGAAATAGGAAAACCGCTTTTAATTAAAGATCTTGGTGTTATAGGGAAAGACACCCAATTTTCGGCAAGTTGCAGTAAGTTATAATAGGATTTGTTTCTTTGTCTTAAAGCATGAGGAAAAAAACGTATTATATGTGCGGACTTGAAGAGCAGTAGGAGTGTCTAAATGTTACTTAGAAATAGAGTGAAAAATCAGACATCTTTTTTATATCTTTTTCAAAGCTGTTAAGATTTCAGGTTATACGCTATAAGTGCAATGGTTTAATGTGAACTGAGCTTTAATACAAAGCAGAATAATGGTTTGTTATTCTATTTTTTCTTTTTAGGCTTTCATCTTTGAAGAAAGGGGAGTTTGTCAAGGGTGTGTTTATAATTTGCTAGCACATGTTGTCCAGAATTATCAAGAAGGCTGTTTCTATTAGTTTGTTGCGGTATAATTATCAAGTTATGCCCTTTGTTAGAGTTTATAATATCTACTCATGGGCAACTCTTGTCTTTTTCATAAGAAAAGCTTTTTATTTTGATCAATTTTTTACTTATAATCTTCAAACAATTGATGTTTTGTGATGCTGTATAATTTCTCTTGATTAACCGTATGAACTCTTAGTTGTATTACAATTTTATCTTCTTCTTTTATACGTAAGTAAATCGTTACAATAATATGATACAAATATTGGAGTCTGTTTATAGCTGTTATGGTCTCATGCAATTATCCTTAGATGACTCTCACGTGTTTTGGCAGTTTTATCTTTGCTTTGAGAGAGGTGTAAAAAGGGGATTTTAAGAAGTTCCAGTTTAGAAAGAGCTTTTTTGCCCGCGAACAGCTCTCTGATGCTGCCAAGGCAAGTATGGAACAAGCCGGCGAAGATTTAGCAAGTTGGATTGTCGATGGTTTTATGGCACCCATCACAAAGTTGAGCGATTTTTGTAAATCTTTGCCTAGCCGCATTAAGGAGTGGATTGGGTCGATTGATGTAAGAGAGTTTTTGCCAAGTTTTTTGGGAGGTAAAACAGCCATCCAACCGATTGCACAATTTGAGGGGGCGGGGCATGCCAATTACTCTGCGAGAGAGCAAAGAGACAAAGACCGTTCCCCCATCACACACAATCAAAACGTCACAGTGCATGTTAATGGGGCGCGTGAACCCATGGCCACTGGTCGTGCGGTTGCCCATGCTTTGCAACGGGCACGCGCTAATGCGCTGCATGGCGGGACAGAATGAGGGGAGGGAGCCTATGAGAGATCCTTTGATGATGTTAGGTCCGCATCAATTTTATGTGGACTGGCTGAATTTCTAATCCTTTGAAGAAGAGTTTTCTGCCTCACGGGTTTGTATGGAGCGTTTTGGCAAGGCACCCAGTTTGCAATTTACCGGCTATGGCAATGATGCAAAGACCATTCATGGGGTGTTGTTTCCAGAAGAATTTGGTGACCGGGTAGCGATAGATGCCATCACTACAACTATTCGAAGAGCAAAGCCGGTCCAGATGCTTCGTTGGATTAATGATACGACCTATAGTGTCCTTCTCCATGGACCCGTAGTAATCACCACGATCAATAAAGACCATGACTATATCAGTCGCTCTGGTCAATCCCAGCGCATCCGCTATTCCATTACGCTCTTGCCCTTTTTTAATGGCGGAAAACCACAAGGACAATACCAAGAGAGACAAATCCAAGTGGGACAACCTCTATGAAGATACCAGAAAAACATGTTGTTGTAGAGCTAGAGGATATGAGCCTCGATCTCCTCTGCTTTCACCATGCCATGGCAGTGTTCAGAGACCGGAGGCAAGCTGGTTTACTCAAAGGCTATTTAGAAGCCACACTGGAAGCTAATCCAGAGATTGCCAAATATGGTGTGTTTTTACCACGGGGCTTAAAGGTCATTCTGCCTGAATTTGTGTTGTCTAATCCCCAAAGCATGGTGAAGCGGTTATGGGATTAATGCGTACACACCCTTTTATTGTGGTCAAGGTGGGAGACAAACCTGTTCATGAGGTTTTTTACCAGCGTCTTTTAACCGCAACCATTACGGACCATACCGGTAATGAAGCCGATACATTTGAAGCAGAGTTTGATGATAGTGGTAATGATTTAGAGGTTCCCTCAAGCAACAGTGCGCTACAGGTGATCTTTGGTTATGAGAACAGCATCAGTGCATTTATGGGGTGTTTTGTTGTCGAATCGGTTGTGAGTATTGGAGGCAGTGATGGAGAGATTTTGCGCCTTTGTGGCAAAAGCGCCTCGATGCGTAAAGAGCTCAAAGAACAGGTGAGTGAACATTTTGATCACAAAACTGTTGGGGAGATTGTTGAGACACTCGCCAAACGCCATGGCTATCAAGCAAAGGTCAGTCCTCAGTTCACTCAACAAACTTTACCTTATGTGATTCGTACAGATCAATCGGCTGTTGATTTTTTAACCCGCCTTGCCGATCGCATGCGGGCGCGTTTTTTGATCAAGGACAATAAGTTTTTATTTTTAAGCGGGGATAATTTACCAGCCCTTGAACTTCATAAGCACGACTGTTCTAACTGGGAATTCACGTTAGAGCCACGCACGCAATATGGCACTATTGAAGCTTCTTATTTTGATCGCTC